>NZ_JANSJL010000115.1:0-821 GCF_047502745.1 Synechococcus sp. F70.1 | reverse complement strand
TCGAAGCGACGTAAAAAAGATTGATCAGCAGCACCAAAATGGTCAGAGTCGTCCAGGGAGCAGTGGCCAACCCCCACAGCAACAGCAGCAGCAGGCCATAGCCCACCGCAATCTGGGAGGGGGTAAACACCCGCGAGGCCGATTCCTCCGGCAGGCGGGCCATCAGCTTGTACACCGCCTCTTGGCTGAAGCGGGATCCCTGGTCTTGGCTGAGCAGTTGCGTGATATCCTGCTCGGTGCCCAGAACTTTTTCAATACGCAAGCCTGGCCGCCAAGCGTAGAGGATCTCATCCACCTCCCAGTCCAGGGGGTCATTGACCATCACGGTGAGGGTGTTCTCATCCGTCCAGCTCAAGGGGTAGAAGAGGTGGCGCATCATCACCTCGGGATCAAACTGCCGGCTCAGGCTCTCGTCGCGGTGGAGCAGCCCTGTCCCCATCAGCTCCGAGACGGAAGGATAGCCCAGCAAATGGGCTAGGATGCTGAGATACTCGGGGGTGGAGAGGTAGCTCAGCCGGGTCAGCACCTGCCCCAGGTTGGATCCAGTGCGGCGGCGGATGTCCAAAGCCTGCTGCCACTGCTCCAGAGTGAGACGACTGCCCAGCAGTTCGGCAGAAAGCTTGCGTTCGAGGATAACTGTCAGGATCTGCTTTTCAGTGGCCGGGATCTCCCAGAGTTTTTCTGCTTCCGGGCACAGGCGTTTCACAGCCTGCCAAACGCCGGGGTAGCCCGGCTCTTCAGTGGCCACGACAACGGTTTGCGGGTTGAGCCAGCCACAGGGCAAAAAGCGCACCGGCACCAGATCGATAGGCTCGATCAGC
>NZ_JANSJL010000114.1:0-821 GCF_047502745.1 Synechococcus sp. F70.1 | reverse complement strand
GCTGATCGAGCCTATCGATCTGGTGCCGGTGCGCTTTTTGCCCTGTGGCTGGCTCGACCCGCAAACCGTAGTGGTTGCTACCGAGGAGCCGGACCATCCCATTGTCTGGCAAAATGTCAAGCGCCTCTGCCCCGAAGCCGATCGGATTTGGGAGATCCCGGCCACCGAAAAACAGATTCTGACCGCCCTCATTGAACGCAAGCTGACGGCAGAGCTGGTAGGCAGTCGGCTTACCTTAGAGCAGTGGCAGCAGGCTTTGGAGATCCACCGCCGCACCGGCTCCAGCCTGGGGCAGGTGCTGACCCGGCTGAGCTACCTCTCCACCCCCGAGTATCTCAGCATCCTAGCCCATCTGCTGGGCTATCCTTCCGTCTCGGAGCTGATGGGGACAGGGCTGCTTTACCGCGACGAGAGCTTGAGCCGCCAGTTCGAGCCCGAGCTGATGATGCGCCACCTCTTCTACCCCTTGAACTGGACGGATGAGAACACCCTCACCGTGATGGTCAATGACCCACTGGACTGGGCGGTGGATGAGCTGCTCTACAGTTGGCGGCCAGGGTTGCGAATTGAAAAGGTGCTGGGCAGCGAGCGGGATATCACCCAACTCCTCAGCCAAGACCAGGGATCCCGCTTTAGCCAAGAGGCAGTCTACAAGCTGCTGACCCGTCTGCCGGAGGAATCGGCCTCGCGGGTGTTTACCCCCTCCCAAATTGCGGTAGGCTACGGCCTGCTGGTGCTGCTGCTGTGGGGGTTGGCCAGTGCTCCTTGGACGACTCTGACCATTTTGGTGCTGCTGATCAATCTTTTTTACGTCGCTTCGA
>NZ_JANSJL010000113.1:0-826 GCF_047502745.1 Synechococcus sp. F70.1 | reverse complement strand
GCCCAATCAGCGAAGAGAAGCCGCAGGCCAACAGGAAGGGATCCTTGTCTTGAGTCTTTCTGGCGAGCGCCAAAACTACGCTTCCCCAGCAGAGCAGAAGGCGGTGGAAAAGCTCTTTACTAACCTCACCTGGATGATGTTCCATCTGGGGGGTGTGGGCCAAGGTGCTAGAAGACCCTGCTACTCCCGCCAGAACCGCGACCGGCCTCCCTGGTGGCGCGGCTCTACCCTAATTCCTAAGTCAGAGGATCCCTTTTGGAGGCGGCCAGGATCGGTGGTCGAGTTTCAGAAGCTTTTCCAAAAGCGACTGGGCAGCTTCTTTGAGGCTCTCAAGACTCTAACCCAGCAAGCCATTAACCTCAACAGCCCACAAAGTTTTGGCCGAGTTGACAGGGATCAATGGCCGGAAGCAGTGGATGCCAACTGCAAGATCGTGGTCTGTAGCGGCAGGGAAGATTCCGACAAGCCCTATGCCCTGGCAACTTTGCATCCCTTGGGTCGGCGGGGGGAAGGCCAGTACGACCGATTTTTGTGCGGGGGTGTCCAGGGTGGTGCTGTGCCTTCTCCGGTTTGGATTGCCGATTTGGATGATGACCAAGTGGTTACTGTTTTTGGGGTAACGGTGGATCCTAGGAGAAAGTATCTCGACGAGCTCAAGAGAGGTGCTGATGACTGTCAAGTCATCTGGCCCTTGAGGAAGAAACCTTTTCTACCCCGCCTTGCGCCACGAGGCTTTCAGGCCCCAAAGCTCCCTCGCCGGAGCCCTTTTTGCCGACTTTTTTCTGGATCCCTCGCAAATGGGTCTTGCATTCCTTGCGCTGCTTGG
>NZ_JANSJL010000112.1:0-834 GCF_047502745.1 Synechococcus sp. F70.1 | reverse complement strand
TGGGTTTAATAGGGGTAGAGTTCCCCCTTCGGGGGGATCCCTAGAAATTGGAAACACCAAGAGCCTCCAAGTTTTCGTCTTGGTATTCGACCTCTGCACGTTCCCCCTTCGGGGGGATCCCTAGAAATTGGAAACACTCTGCTTTAGCCCGCTCAATTTCGACAGTTTGAGTTCCCCCTTCGGGGGGATCCCTAGAAATTGGAAACTTGACAACCCTGACGTCCACGATTGGCGTGTAGTCGAAGTTCCCCCTTCGGGGGGATCCCTAGAAATCGGAAACAATCTTTGTAGGCGACATGCCCCCGGTAGCGGATGCGCTGTTCCCCCTTCGGGGGGATCCCTAGAAATTGGAAACTTCAGGTACACATCGTACCCGTCGGTGACTCCGACTACCCGTTCCCCCTTCGGGGGGATCCCTAGAAATTGGAAACGACCTCTGGGGTGGCGTAAAGCGCCTCCCACCCAGGTTCCCCCTTCGGGGGGATCCCTAGAAATTGGAAACGGATAGTCGGCGACCTCCACGTATGGCTGCCCAATGATGTTCCCCCTTTGTGGGGATCCCTAGAAATTGGAAACGGTAGATGCTCATCCCTCTGCTCTTGACCAACTCCTGTTCCCCCTTTGTGGGGATCCCTAGAAATTGGAAACAGGACGTTTTTCTCCAAGCTCTATACCGATTTCAGCGGCAAGCTGTTCCCCCTTTGTGGGGATCCCTAGAAATTGGAAACCAGAATTGGGCAACTGAGGGGCTCACGTGAGCTTTGTAGTTCCCCCTTCGGGGGGATCCCTAGAAATTGGAAACAACCGCCAGGTGCTCCCAAACTTCACGCGCCT
>NZ_JANSJL010000111.1:0-878 GCF_047502745.1 Synechococcus sp. F70.1 | reverse complement strand
GCCTGCTAACATAGCTAAGCCCACGGGGGCAGTCGTTACAGGCCATGGGTGTTTTGCCATGCAACCTCGGCGTGTTGCCCGCGAACTGGCCTTGCTGGGGGTCAGCCAACTGCCGACCACGGCGGCCAAACTCAGCGAAAAACAATTGGAAGATTTGCTGTTGGCAGCTATCCGCACCTTGCAGGAAGAAACCCATGAAACTCTTGCAACCGCAGCAGCGGAGATCCAGCGCAGCGACCGCCTGTTGCAGGAGAGCGATCCCCTGTTGTTGGCCGTTTCTGAGGCGAAGGAGGAGAGCGGATCCCGTTCCCTGGCTCTCCGTCTTCAGCAGGCCCAGCGGCAGCTGCAGCGTCTGGAAAGGGCTTTGCAGGAGGTCGCTGTGCCAAAGGAGTTGCCGGAGCTGGTCTACCAGGCCCAGGTGGCCCTCGGCAACGCGGGTCAAGCCCTAGAGCACCTGGAGCAGCGGCTGCAAAGCGTCCGCCACATCCTGGAGGAAGTTGTTCAGTTGTCCCAAAAGGCCGTCAACCGCCTGGGGGCTGCCCTCTCCATGCCGGAGCTGTTGCACATTGTCCAAGCGCCGGAGGTGCGCGCCTATGCCCTGCAACTGTTGACTGCCCTGCACACCCACAAGGAAGCTATCGATGCGCGCCTGCAGGGGGTCTTGGTGGGCTGGCAACTGCAGCGGGTGGGGCGGATCGAGCGCGATATCCTGCGCCTGGCGGTGGTGGAGATGGAAATACTGGCCAGCAGCCCCGTTAAGGTCGCCATCAACGAAGCTGTAGAGTTGGCCAAAAAGTATGGGGATCCGGAGGCTGCCGCTTTCGTCAACGGCGTGCTGCGACGAGTGGTGGACAGCCAGGAGACACTTGCTGACAGTT
>NZ_JANSJL010000110.1:0-888 GCF_047502745.1 Synechococcus sp. F70.1 | reverse complement strand
CATACACAGCCTCTTTTCCATCTTGCTGGCCGGGATCCCCCTGGTCAGCTTAGGTTGGACAGGGATCCCAGCGGCCGCCCAATCTGCTAACCCCTCCCTCTGCCGGCAATTTCCTCAAGACATTCGCTGCAATCTCTCTGCTCCCAGCCAGGTTGGGCAAGCGCCCCAGCCCACCGCTCGCCCTCGCGTTGCAGTTTTGGATTTTGATTTCAGCAGCCTCAGCAATCCCTACAGCCTGCCCGAGGCTGCCCGTGGGGTGAGCGATCTGCTGGTGGATCGGCTGGTGAGAGATGACACTTTTTCCGTCATCGAGCGCTCGCGGCTAGATGCAGTCTTGGCCGAGCAGAACCTGGGTCGATCTGGGCTACTGGACGCCAACACTGCTGCTCAGGTGGGCCGCATCCTAGGAGTCGATGCCGTGATCCTCGGCAGTGTAACCCAGTTTGATGTAGCAGTGCGTCGTTCTGGAGGTGGGGCACCGGTTCTAACCCCTTTTGGCAACTTTCCGCTGGCAGTGGGGGTTGAGTCGGTAGACGTCGATGCCAACGTGCAGCTCAACGCCCGCCTGGTGAGCACCAGCACTGCCGAGATCTTGGCCGTGGTTGAGGGCAAAGGCAACGCTAGCCAGTCGGATAGCACGGTTGCAGTGGCCGGCTTTGGCGGCGGATCTGCCACCAGCAATGAAGAGAAGCTGCTGGTTTTAGCAAGCCAACAGGCGGTGGAGCAAATTGCCCAGCAGCTGGCCGGCTTTGCCGAACGCTTAGCGGCCCAGCCCCGCTCTTTGCCAACGGTTGATGCCCTAGTGGCCGATGTCTACGGCAACCAGGTGATTTTGAACAAGGGCAGCCGCGACGGCTACCGCGTGGGATTGATCCTTTCTGTGGAGCG
>NZ_JANSJL010000109.1:79775-84088 GCF_047502745.1 Synechococcus sp. F70.1 | reverse complement strand
CGGTTCTCCCCCGCTGGCCGTTACTCCCCCGCCTTTGAGGTAGTAATTGCGGCAGCGCTGGATCTCCGCCATGAGGGAGTCCACTGTCACCACCTGGCCAGCATTGGGATCCCGACAGTCCGGATTGTGGCAGTACAGACAGCGCAGAGGACAGCCCTGCAGGAAGATGACAAAGCGGATCCCTGGCCCATCTACCGTGCCACAGGTTTCAACCGAGTGAATGCGGCCGGTCACCGGCCTCGAGGGGTTGAGGGAGGTACCCATAACTTCTATTCTCAATGGCTTTTGCAAAATATCAATTAATCTTGAGGTTTTCTTCCAAATTGCTGGCTACGTTGCCCACCCCCTGGCTTTGACTTTGGGTTTACCTGGGCTGGGTTTTCTTAAGTTGAAAACCGATGGAAAGACCCCAAAGGGCCTACTGGGAGACACCTGACGAGATGTTGTGTAGGCGATGCGCCTTCGGATCAAAGCCCGCTGGGAAATGGGTATAGGCATCGAAATCGGCGTGATCCAGCAAAGCTCCTTCCAAGAGAGCACCTCGGAAATCGGTGCCGAAAAGCAGGCATCCTCGCAGATCGGCTCCAGATAGGTTGGCGTCGCTGAAATTGGCAAAGCTGAGATCACACCCCCGCAGGTTGGCGCCTGCCAGGTTGGCCCCGCTGAAGTCGGCAGAGCGCAGGTCGGCACCGGCTAGGTGGATCCCTTGTAGGTCGGCCTGGAGCAGCTCGATCCCTTGGAAATCTCGCTGTCCTGCCGCGTAGTCTCTAACCAAGTCCAAAGCGCTATAGCTCATCGAACCTCCTTGCTGGGGGATCCCTTTCCCTGGGTATGGGCAGCCTTCAGGGATCCCCTGGCCGTCGTTTAGAAGTGTTGATGGAAGGTGCGGTTAATCACATCCAGTTGTTGCTCGCGGGTGAGCTTGATGAAGTTCACCGCGTAGCCGGAAACCCGGATGGTGAGCTGTGGATAGAGCTCTGGGTGCTCCATGGCGTGCAGCAAGGTCTCGCGGTTGAGAACGTTCACGTTGAGGTGAAAGCCGCCATCCCGCATGTAGCCATCCAGCAGCCCCACTAGATTGGCAACCCGCTCCTCCGCTGTGCGACCCAGGGCCGCCGGCACGATGGAGAAGGTGTTGGAGATGCCATCCAGAGCGTCGTCGTAGGGCAGCTTGGCCACGGAAGCCAGCGAGGCCACCGCCCCCTTGGTGTCCCGGCCGTGCATGGGGTTGGCCCCTGGGGCAAAGGGCTCGCCCGCTCGCCGCCCGTCAGGGGTGTTGCCGGTTTTCTTGCCGTAGACCACGTTGGAGGTGATGGTGAGGATGGACTGGGTGGGGATGGCGTTGCGGTAGGTTTTGTGCTTGCGCAGCTCCGCCATGAAGGTCTGCACCAGTTGCACCGCAATCTGGTCAACCCGGTCGTCGTTGTTGCCGTATTTGGGGAAGTCGCCCTCCACCGCGTAATCCACCACTAGGCCCCGCTCATCCCGGATGGCCCGTACCCGCGCGTATTTGATGGCGGATAGGGAGTCGGCTGTTACCGACAGGCCGGCCAACCCAAAGGCCATGGTGCGCAGCACGTCCCGGTCGTGCAGGGCCATCTCCAGGCGCTCGTAGCAGTACTTGTCGTGCATGTAGTGGATGATGTTCATGGTGTTGACGTAGGTTTTGGCCAGCCAGGCCATCATCTGCGCCATGCGCGGCCACACCTCGTCGTAGTCCAGGACATCGGCGGTGATGGGGGCGAAAGCAGGAGCCACCTGCTCGCCGGAGATCTCATCCCGACCGCCGTTGATGGCATAGAGCAGGCACTTGGCCAAGTTCACCCGCGCTCCAAAAAACTGCATTTGCTTGCCGATGCGCATGGCCGACACACAGCAGGCGATGCCGTAGTCATCCCCCCAGTAGGGGCGCATCAAGTCGTCGTTTTCGTACTGGATGGAGCTGGTTTCGATGGAGACCTTGGCGCAGTAGCGCTTGAAAGCTTCCGGCAGCCGCTCCGACCAGAGCACGGTCAAGTTGGGCTCCGGCGCCGGCCCAAGGTTGTAGAGGGTATGCAGCATGCGGAAGCTGGTCTTGGTCACCAAAGGCCGCCCATCTAGCCCCATGCCGCCGATGCACTCGGTTACCCAGGTGGGATCCCCGCTGAAGAGCTCGTTGTACTCCGGCGTGCGCAAAAACCTGACCATGCGCAGCTTCATAACAAAGTGGTCAATGAGCTCCTGGGCCTCTTCCTCGGTGAGGATCCCGGCCTGCAGATCCCGCTCGATGTAGATGTCTAGGAACGTGGAAACCCGCCCCAGGGACATGGCGGCGCCGTTTTGCTCTTTGACCGCTGCCAGGTAGGCCAGGTACAGCCACTGGATGGCCTCGCGGGCGTTGGTTGCGGGGCGGCCTAGATCAAAGCCGTAGCTGGCCCCCATCTCCTTGAGCTCGTACAGGGCTTTGATCTGCTCTGAGAGCTCCTCCCGCAGGCGGATGGTTTCTTCATCCATCGTGTCCACCTCTAGGCTGGCCTTCTGCGCCTCCTTGTCCTCAATCAGCCGATCCACGCCATAGAGAGGTACCCGCCGGTAGTCACCGATGATGCGGCCCCGTCCATAGGCGTCCGGCAAGCCGGTGATGATCCCAGAGCGGCGGCAGCGGCGCATCTCCTCCGTGTAGGCGTCGAAAACCCCGTCGTTGTGGGTCTTGCGATACTTGGTAAAGATTTCCTTAACGCGGGGATCCAGCTCGTAGCCATAGGCCTTGAGGGCCGTTTCTACCATACGGATGCCGCCAAAGGGCAGGATGGCGCGCTTTAGGGGCTTATCCGTTTGTAGCCCCACGATCTGCTCCAGCTCTCGGTCGATGTAGCCTGGCGGGTGGCTGGTGATGCTGGAAGGAAGGTCGGTGTCGGCATCCAAGATCCCACGCTTCCGCTCCAAGGCCATCAGATCTTGAACTTTGGCCCACAGCCGCTGCGTGCGCTCGGTGGCCGGCGCCAAGAAGCTTTCATCTCCCGTGTAAGGCGTGTAATTGCGCTGAATAAAATCTCGGACGTCGATGCAGCGCTGCCACCGCCCAGGCACGAAATCCCTCAAGCTATGTTGTTTACTTGTGAATTCTGTAGGCAAAGCTACAGAAGACTGGGCGCTCACTACCATAGCAATCCCCCTGGCCATTCGGCCTGACAGCTATGCAACAGGCTAGACCTAGAGCAAGACCTCTCCTCAGCTACTGCTAAGGGCTGCTGGCATCTTTGCAAAAGGGACGATCTAGCCACCGGTGCAAGGGAGAACTTTTAGCAACTCTGATGTTTCTTTTTTCAGGCGTTTGCAATACACCTTGCCTGCTTCAATTCTAGTTCCTTCTCCTCTTAGGAGGCCGCTGTCTCTGTGTTTTTAATCCCGTTTTTAATGTTTTCTTAAGGGCTTGCTAAGGGGGCTTGCCAAACGGCTAGCTTAGGCCAAGGTAGGTTGGAGGCAGCACCCCCAATCAGGCGGCGCAGCAGTTACTTGAGGAAATCTTCACGAGTGGTGTTAAGGCACGGACAACAAATGGGGTTACTCTCGGCAGCTCGAAAGAGCAGATAAGGAGGCCTCGGAAATAAGAGAAGCCTTTCTGAGAATTGGAAGACAACCACGAAAAGCAACTATTTCCCTTCCCGTCCTGAGCTGAGGATCCGCTCCCCCCCTAGAGGCAAGAGTTTTGAACTAGAGTAAACTTTGGTGTTTGTTTTGAGAGGAGTGTTAAATACGACATCTGAACCACCTGGGCCTTGCCTATCATCCTGCTTGGCGCTGGGCAGTTTTGGTTCCTGGACTGAGCTCCTTCCTTGAGGATTGCCGATTGCTGTGCTACATATGAACTTAACTGCCGAGCATAGGTATTTATTACTAAGCGACTTGTCTGTAGCCAGAAGAGGGCCTGGCTGAGCCGAGGAGTGAGGAGGAGTGTGATGTTCAAACGGTTGGCGGAACAATACCGCAGCTACGTTCAGGATCTGGTGATGAGTTTGCAGGCGCTGGCCATTGCTTTGGAGAAGCGGGGCTACCCGGCCTCCTGCTACACCTGCGGCACCTCCTTTGAGAGCGCTTCCTTCATGGTCAGCTTGCGGGAAGGGCATCTGATTCGCTTTTTAGTCTCCGAGTGCTCCATCAGTTGGACGGAGATGCGGGATGAGCGGGAGCTGATGAAACTGGAAGGAGCGGAGGCCATTCGTCAGCTTCAGGATCTGGTAGAGCTAATCAAAGACGATCTAGCTGCTAGCGCTGCGCCAGCAGAAGCTCTGGCCCATAGCCGTTGATCCGCGTCTGAAAGACCTATACAACCT
>NZ_JANSJL010000109.1:39425-79675 GCF_047502745.1 Synechococcus sp. F70.1 | reverse complement strand
ATTGATAATGAGGATCCCAGCGGCAGGCTACCTAGGCAGAGCCAGGCAACTCCTCTGCAGGGGGCAGTTATCCCGTGGCTTAAACTACACTATGGTAGCAACCCATCGCTTGGACTGGCATGATTCCCACTGTTATCGAGCAATCTGCACGCGGCGAGCGCGCCTTTGATATTTACTCGCGTTTGCTACGGGATCGGATTATCTTCTTGGGCACGCCGATAGATGACGACGTAGCCAACCTAATTGTGGCCCAGATGCTCTACCTGGAATCCGAAGACCCTGAGAAAGATATCTACCTCTACATCAACTCTCCTGGCGGCTCTGTCTATGCCGGTATGGCCATTTACGACACCATGCAGCACATCCAGCCAGACGTCTCCACCATCTGCATTGGCTTGGCCGCCAGCATGGGAGCCTTTTTGCTGGCAGGGGGTGCCAAGGGCAAACGCATTGCCCTTCCCCACGCCCGCATTATGATTCACCAACCTTTGGGGGGAGCCCAGGGTCCAGCCACCGACGTTGAGATCCAGGCCAGGGAGCTCCTCTTTATCAAAAACAGCCTCAACAGCCTGCTTGCCTACCACACGGGCCAGCCGCTGGAGCGTATCGAGCGCGATACAGACCGCGACAACTTTATGACCCCAGAACAGGCCAAAGAATACGGCATCATCGACCAGGTAATCACCAAGAAGCCCCAGCCTTCCCTGACGACCGTTTCCTAGTCCTCCTGGCTGCCAGGGAGTCTCTTTCTCAGCTCCCTGTCAAGGGGGCTGGTGTCGTTAGTGGGGGGATTCTCCCAGGAAGATGTGAAGAAAGTCAAAGAAATCTATCCCGTTGCCAGCGGAAGGCCTGGCTTGCTTTAAGTAAGCTAATCAAACTCATAAAGAAAGTCATGATCTGGCTTTCATCGCGGATGGTAGTTTAGGATTAAACCCAAGAAGGTGGAGCTGCATTATTGAGATCGCAGGGGCAACAAGAGCTGGAAATAGTCCATAGAGGCTTTCTGGACTTGGTGCGTTAAAGCTAGCGATGAAAGGAGTCAGGGAAGAGGGCTTACAGGTTGAGGGGAAAGAGGTAGGCTGCAAGGTCGAGCCTACCGATTGTGAGGCAGCTCCAAGGCCAGAAAGGGCAGGCAGTTGAGGCTACTTACCTCTGCTTCCTCGCCTGTTGCCTGAAGCTGGAGATGCTAGTTCTCAACTTTGCAGAGTTTGTCATTCGTGTAGAGGAGGATTGACGTGGCCTATTCAGCAACGAAAACCAAGAGCGGCTATCAAGCGGGGGTGAAAGACTACAGACTGACCTATTACACCCCTGATTACACGCCCAAAGATACCGACATCCTAGCCTGTTTTCGGGTTACGCCTCAGCCAGGCGTTCCTCCAGAAGAAGCAGGGGCAGCAGTAGCAGCTGAGTCCTCGACGGGCACCTGGACAACCGTTTGGACCGATCTGCTCACTGACTTGGACCGCTACAAGGGCCGCTGCTACGACATCGAGCCGGTTCCTGGCGAAGAGAACCAGTACTTCTGCTTCGTCGCCTACCCGCTGGATCTCTTCGAGGAAGGCTCAGTAACCAACATGCTCACCTCAATTGTGGGCAACGTCTTCGGCTTTAAGGCCATAAAGGCGCTGCGGCTGGAAGACTTGCGCATTCCCGTAGCTTACCTGAAGACCTTCCAGGGCCCTCCCCACGGCATTCAGGTAGAGCGGGATAAGCTGAACAAGTATGGCCGTCCGCTGCTGGGCTGCACCATCAAGCCCAAGCTGGGCCTTTCCGCCAAAAACTACGGGCGGGCTGTGTACGAGGCACTGCGGGGTGGGCTGGACTTTACCAAAGACGACGAGAACGTCAACTCGCAGCCTTTCATGCGCTGGCGGGATCGCTACTTGTTTGTCATGGAAGCGGTCCACAAAGCTCAGGCCGAAACCGGCGAGATCAAGGGCCACTACCTGAACGTGACCGCGCCCACCTGTGAGGAAATGTTCAAGCGGGCGGAGTTTGCCAAGGAGATTGGCGCTCCCATCATCATGCACGACTACCTCACTGCGGGCTTTACGGCCAACACCAGCCTGGCCAAGTGGTGCCGCGATAATGGCATCCTGCTGCACATCCACCGCGCCATGCACGCAGTGATCGACCGGCAGAAAAACCACGGCATCCACTTCCGGGTGCTGGCCAAGTGCCTGCGCATGTCTGGCGGCGACCACCTGCACGCCGGTACGGTGGTGGGCAAGTTGGAAGGCGACCGCGCCATCACCATGGGCGTTGTGGATCTCATGCGGGAAAACTACGTCGAGGCGGATCGCTCCCGCGGCATTTTCTTCACCCAAGATTGGGCTTCTATGCCTGGGGTCATGCCGGTGGCTTCTGGAGGGATCCACGTTTGGCACATGCCGGCGCTGGTGGAGATCTTCGGGGACGACGCGGTGCTGCAGTTTGGCGGCGGCACGCTCGGCCACCCATGGGGGAATGCTCCCGGTGCAACGGCTAACCGCGTGGCCCTGGAAGCCTGCATCCAAGCCCGCAATGAAGGTCGAGACCTGATCCGAGAGGGCAGCGACATCATCCGCGAAGCAGCCAAGTGGTCGCCAGAGCTGGCGGCTGCCTGCGAGCTGTGGAAAGAGGTCAAGTTCGAGTTCAAGCCCGTCGATACGCTCTAAAACTCTCTGGGGGCAAGGGATCTCTGGACTCTCTTGCCCCCCTGGCCCAACCCCTGGATCGGTCATGGATCTAAAGCAGATCGCCAAGGACACGGCCAAAACTTTAATCAGCTACCTGACCTATCAGGCGATGCGCACGGTGCTGGCCCAACTGAGCGAGACGGATCCTCCCAGGGCCCTCTGGCTGCAGCAGTTTTCTGCTCGGCAAAGCTTCCAGGATGGGGAAGCCTATCTTCGGGCTTTGCTGGCAGAGCGGGCCGACTTGGCCTACCGCATCATGACCGTTCGAGAGTACCTGGCAGCGGAGGTGGTCGACTACTTGCCGGAAATGGCCAAAACCGGTATTCAACAGGCCAACATGGAACACCGCCGCAGCCACCTGGAACGGCTGACTTCAGCAAGCGGATCCCTGCCGGTCACCCACCCAGAGGCAGGATCCCCTCTCCAAAACCCTACACCTGAAACGGAGTAAGTTATGCAAACCCTACCGAAAGAGCGCCGCTACGAAACCTTTTCCTATCTGCCACCCCTAACGGATCTGCAGATCCTCAAGCAGGTGCAGTACATCCTGGATCAGGGCTACATCCCTGCCATCGAATTCAACGAATCTTCCGAGCCAACCGACCACTACTGGACTTTGTGGAAGCTGCCGCTGTTTAGCGCTACTTCTCCACAGGAGGTGCTGACTGAGGTGCAGGCCTGCCGCAGCGCTTACCCCCATTGCTTCATCCGCGTGGTGGGCTTCGACAACATTAAGCAGTGTCAGGTGCTGGGCTTCTTGGTTTACAAGCCAAGCGGCTTGCGCTAGAAGCTGTTCTGCTGTTTTTACACCCCTAGGGGAGAGAGCTTCCGGAGGGCTCCTCCCTTTTTCCTTGGGCTCTCTTTACGCTCCAATCCCCAGGAGGGCTCCCAGCCCCACCGCCAAAAGAGCGGCAAGGGTTGTCTGAATGCCGTTCACCACCTCATTGGTCATCCAGGCCAGGCGGGGCTGCAGCACTACCCCCATCCAGCTTTCTGCTAGAGTGGCCAGGATGCCGGCCAGCCAGCAGGCGCTCAGCCACCAGGGATCCCCTCCCACCCATTCTCCGCCAATCCCCCAGGCCAAGGCGGACATTCCACCTGCTGCTGCCACCCCCGCCAGGGATCCCTCTAGGCTGACAGCTCCCTCCGTGCCGGCAGGCACCGGCTGAAAAGTGGTGATCAAAAAGGTCTGCCGTCCATAGGCTTTGCCTACTTCGCTGCTGACGGTATCGGCCAATTTCGCTGCAAAGCTGGCACTATACCCCAACCACCACAGGGAGTGCGGAAAGAAAGCGTATCCCACTGCGCATACCGCCCCGGTCAAAGCAGAGCCCCAGACATTTTCTGGGCCCCGCGCCCCTCCTCGCTTCTCGGCAATTCCCTGCGCCTGCTTCCGGTGGATCCCCAAGCGGGTGACGGCTGTGCCGACTAAAAAATAGGCGGCTACTACCAGGTAGCCCCGCCACCCCAGGCCCCCCCACACCAACAAACCCAGCAGCCCTGCGTGGAGCACCCCAGCCCGGGTCAGCGCCTTTTGGGGACTCTGCAGGGCTAGCCCCACGAGAAGTAAATTGAGCCAGAGCGCCACTCCCCACTGACTTAGAAGCCATCCCTGGCCCATCAGTGCCCTCCGTCAGCGGCAAAGGTGGCTAGCTTTGGCTGTGGCAAACGGAGAGGGAGGGATTCGAACCCTCGACGGAGCCTTTTGGGCCCCGTAACTTCTTAGCAGGAAGCCGCTTTCGACCACTCAGCCACCTCTCCAAGCTGGCAGAGCCAGCGGCAAGCTGGGCGCCAACTTCTAGCTCACCTATTGTAGAAGATGGGATCCCAGCCGGCAACTGTTCTCGGCGGGGATCCCTGGCTGCCCTTAGCTCACCACCTGCACGTAGATATCGAAGCTGCCGCTGTTGTCGCTGTAACTGCCCTTGGCGTCGTTGACATTAAAGGCAATATCCAGGTTGGGATCCAGATCCACCTCTTGCGGCTGCTCGGGCGAGGATTCCCAGACCTGTCGGGCCACCAACTGGACGTTGGGCTGGAACAGCACCAGGCCGTAGCGGCAAAGGCCAGGGTAGCGCCAGTCGGGAGGCGTGGGGATCCCTTTGCCGAGAGGGGAGCGAATGCTGGTGGAGAAAGAGAAGCCATAGCGCCAGGCTACATTTCTTACGAAAAAGCGAATGCGGCTGGCCCGCAGCGGCTGCCCTTGCCAGTACAGGACATTGCCGGCCTCGTGGTTAACCCGCAGGCCACAGAAGGCAATCCAGCCCTGCAAATTTTCCTCTTGGGGCTGACTGCCCTCGATCACCACGGCTTGGCTCCAGTCCAAGTCGCTGCCATCACAGGTAATCTCTGGAGGGACTTGCGTCAAATCCACTTGCAGAAGCTCTAGCGTAGCGGGTGTAACCAATTGGGTAGACATTGCTATCTCCTTAGTTTCCTTGCAAGGCAAGATTGTGATTGTGAAGCCTTAAGAAGTTTTAAGGCAAGCTGATAAAAAACAGCTCCAGATTCTCGTAAGGCTCTCTATTGGAAGTTCTCTCTCTTGCTAGCTCTGGCAAATCCAGGTCACCCAAATTGCCCAAAGAGCGGGTTCGACTTTTTCAAATTTTTACCAAAAGTGCTGAAAGACCAGGTTCAGATGCCTTTTCATTAATGTAAATCGACAACGTGAATGGCGGAATGTACTGGGAGGCTATACACCCTCAAGGCTAAACTAGCTCTGCTTGATGAGTAACGACTATTTCAGAAGAAAAAGATTTCTTTCAATATTTCTAACTCCGTTGCTAGCAAAAGCTGAACCTTGAACTCGAGGAGGGCAAGTTTTCCCGATGGGTGTCCTAGAACACTCGGACTCTGCTGTCCGAGAAGCCTTTTGCCGAGGCTGGCCAGAACCTGGAGCGCTTTAGCCGGAGCTTCTGATAGGATCGCCATCACAGGTCTCAACAGGTCTTAGGGTGCACGGCGCCCACGGCATGCACAACCACTTGACTTCCTCCGCTGTCACCGATCTCGAGATCATCTCTTTGTCAAGTCCCCAGCAGGCCATGTCCCTGGCGGGCGTGCAGGAGTCTAACTTGAAGTGGATTAGCCGCTGCAGCGGCGCCTCGGTTACCCTGCGAGGGCAGGATCTCTATCTGAGGGGAACACCTCAACAGCGGCAGCAGGTGCGGCAGTGGCTAGAATTGCTCAAACCCCTTTGGCAAGCCGGGCACCCTGTAACAGCAGTCGATGCTGAACAAGCCTTCCGTGCTCTCTCCAACCAAGAAGCTGAGGTTTATCGGCAAGTGCAGGCAGGGGTTTTGGCTCGCACCCGCAAGGGAGAGCTCATTCGGCCCAAAACGCCCCGCCAGCAGGAGTACGTACAAGCCATTCGCACCCACGATCTCTGCTTCGGCATTGGGCCAGCAGGCACGGGGAAAACCTATCTAGCAGCCGTTGTCGCCATCACAGCCCTGCAAAACCGCGAGTACGAGCGTTTGATCCTGACGCGACCAGCAGTAGAGGCGGGGGAGAAGTTGGGCTTTTTGCCAGGGGATCTGGTGGAAAAGGTGGATCCCTATCTGCGGCCTCTCTACGATGCCCTGTTTGAGTTTATCGACCCGGCCAAGCTGCCTCAGCTGATGGCCCAGGGAGTCATCGAGGTGGTGCCGCTGGCCTACATGCGGGGGCGTACCCTCAGCAACGCTTTCATTATCTTGGACGAGGCCCAAAACACCACCCCTGAGCAGATGAAGATGGCCCTCACTCGGCTGGGCTTCCGCTCCCGCATGGTGGTTACCGGGGATCTCACCCAAACGGATCTGGGCAAGCATCGACTGTCGGGCCTGGCGGCTGCAGAGCGCATCCTAGCGGGGGTGGAGGGGGTGGCCTTTTGCTACTTTGACCAGCGAGATGTGGTGCGCCACCCTCTAGTCCAGCGGATTGTCGAGGCCTACGCGCGCTACGAAAACCAGCAATGAGGCCGAAGGCGATCTTTTTCGATGCCGTTGGCACTCTGTTCCGGGTGCGGGGCGGCGTGGGCCAAGTCTATAGCCAAATAGCTGCAGAATACGGGGTAGCCGTGGAACCACGGGCGTTGGATCGCGCCTTTGCCCAAGCTTTTGCCAGTGCTCCGCCACCCGCCTGCGTGGGCTTGACGGGATCCCTTTTAGAGGAGTGGGAGCGGGCCTGGTGGCATCAAGTGGTGCGCCAGACCTTTGCCCAGGTGGAGGGATCCCTTACTGCCTTTGGGGAGGAGCGCTTTGCAGCGTTTTTTGCCCACCTGTTCGAGCATTTTGCCGCAGGGGACCCTTGGGAGCTCTATCCCGAGACGCTGCCAGTTTTGCAAGCCCTGCAACAGGAAGGGATCCAGCTAGGGGTAATCTCCAATTTCGACAGCCGTCTAGTGCGAGTGCTGCAGGCGCTGCAACTGGACGGCTATTTTTCTAGCCTTACTCTCTCTACCCAGGTGGGCTATGCCAAGCCCGATCCCCGCATCTTCCAGGCTGCCCTAGCGGCCCAGGGGATCCCGCCTGCCGCTGCCTGGCACATTGGCGACAGCCGCCGCGAAGACTATGAGGGGGCCAAGGCAGCAGGCCTGAGAGCCCTCTGGCTGGATCGAGAGGGGAAAGACGGCTTCTGCCAAGAGCGAATCGAAAACCTGTGGGGCTCCCTCTTGCTGCTCAGGGGGCCAGAGCGGAACTGAGCAGTAGCGGGGCAAAGACCCCATCGGGCTTGAGCAAGTAGCGCCGCAGGTTCATCTGCCGCTCCAGAAGGCAAGCATGGCCGCTTAAAGGCGAGATCTCCACCTGGGCCTGGGGCAGTCGCTCCGCCAGACGCCGCACCTCCTGCACCGAGGGCAGGAGACGATCCCGCCCCCCCGCCACCAGCAAGGTTGGCAGCCTCATCGACTCGAGGGGCAAATCTTCCACAGCAAAGGATCCCAGCAAGGCTAGACGATGGGCAACCACTTCCGGAGAAACGCTGTGCACGGCCTGGCGCAGCCGCTCCCGATCCGGCGGCTCCATTTGGCCCAGCTCCGCCAAAAACCCTAACCCCCGCTCCGCCAGTTGGTGGTAAAGTCCCGGCGGCAAAAAGGGCAGGAGAACCTGACCTGCCCACCACCAGGGCCGGCGCCGCAGCGAGGAGGCCGGATTGACCAGAATCAGGCCACGACAGCGCTCCGGCTGCTGGGCAGCTACAGCCAGGGCTAGGCAAGCTCCGAAGGACTCGCCACACAGGTAGGCTCCCTCCTCCAGTTGGGATCCCACCCAATCGGCCAAGCTCTCCCAGCTATGCCCCGCTTCGGGATGGTTTAAGCTCAGAGGGCGGACGCGGAACTCGGCTTGCAGAGCCTGCGCCTGCCGGTAAAACAGTTTGCCCGTGCCATCCATACCCGGCAAATAGAGCAGCAGGGGCCGCTTCTGGCGGCTTGGACTAGAGGCGGCGGGCTTGCTTTTCAATCTTTCCATCTCCTTGTCAACCCCAAGCGCACCTGTTCGCGGGCGGCTGCCGTTAACTCCCGAATGAGCTGCAGCCGCTCCTGGCGGCAGGTATAGCGCCTTCTTGCTCCCCTCACCCAAAGAGGGGATCCCACTCGAACCACCACCTGACGGTAGATCACCACCGGATGCCCCCCCGGCTGCTGAAAGCTGGGCTCTGTGGGGTCAAACCAGCGGAAGAAAGCCATGGGGATGTCGATTGCTCGCCACTCCTCTTGGGCCCACACTGCCACCGGTAGGATTGGCAGGGGATCCACGCCAGCAGCCAAGGCCAGATGGGCAAAGCCCGGCTGGAACCGCCCCACCTCCTGCGGTAAGGTCTTGCGGGTCATCTGCTCCGCCCCTTCGGGGAAAATTCCCACCTCCCCGCCCGCTGCCAGGGTGGCCTGCGCCTGGCGAAAAAAGGCAAGCTGTGAACCCGATCCCTGCTGGAGGGGGATACAACCCAGAGCCAAGGCAACCTCCCGCAAGAGGGGCACTTGAGAGAGGTAGTAGTGGCAAGCAAAGCGAATTGGCCGATCCAGCCCCGCAATCAGCACCGGCGCATCCAAAAAGCTGCGATGGTTGCTTACCACCAGCAGGGGGCCCTGGGGAACCCGCTCCTTGCCCTCCACCCACACCTCCGTCTGGAAAAGGCCAAGCAAGAGCTGCGCCAGCGCCCTCGCGTCGGGGAACCCGCTTCGCTGCAGGAGCTGATCCAGCACCACCCAGGATCCCATCGCCACCCTGCTCAGTAATCCACTCCGCGCCGCAGATCGGCTCCCTGCTCGGCGTAGTGCTTGTGGCTCACCATTTCCGAATGGACAGAGGCAAGCTCAAAGTAGGGCAGAGGCGCATGGCAGCGCCCTGTGATGATGATCTCCGTGTCCCGCGGCTTGCGCAGCAAAGCCTCGACAATGGGCTCCACGTCCAATAGCTCCAGATCTACCGTCGGGTTGAGTTCGTCCAGGATGATGGTCTTGTAAAGCCCCGAGGCGATGGCTGCCCTAGCCAGCTCCCAGCCCCGCTCTGCCTCCACATAGTCGATTTCCTGCTGCTTGCCCCGCCAGACAATGGCGTCGCGACCGCAGCGCTGGTGATCCACCAGATCGGGATAGCTCTCCCGCAAAGCGCGAATGGCCGCATCCTCTGTGTAGCCTGTTCCCCCCTTGAGCCACTGCATGATCAGGACGCGGTGGGAGAGATCCTTGCTGATGCCGCGCCCAATGGCCTGCAGAGCCCGGCCCAGAGCGCTGGTGGACTTGCCCTTGCCGTTGCCGGTGTAGATCTCGATGCCGCTGAGGGGGGGCTGTCCGTTCTGAGGATCCGCCGCCCGCCGCACGCTGCGCATTTCCGAGTGCAGATCTGCTAGGTCGATAATTTCCTTGGGGGCGCCCCGCCCGGTGATGATGACCTCCATCTCCTCTGGCTTTTGCTTGAGGGTGCTGACGACCTCATCCACAGGCAGCAGGCCCAGGTCCAGCACCGGGTTTAGCTCGTCCAGCACCACCACCGAGTAGAACCCCGACGCCAGCGCCCCCTTGGCTACATCCCAGCCGCGACGAGCCTCTTGGCGGTCAAACTTGGTAATCTCGTCGGGGCCGAAGAACTCTCCTCGCCCCGTGCGCAGTTGATCGATAAGGTGGGGGAAGCCCCGCTGCAGAGCGGCAATCGCGGCGTCCTCTGCATAGGTGCGGCCCGGTCCCTTGAGAAACCGCACCAGCAACACCCGGCTAGGGGCCGAGTTTTCAATCCCCAGCCCAATTGAACGCAGCACAACCCCCAGAGCCGCCTGTGACTTGCCCTTGCCCTCGCCGTCGTAGACGTGGATCTGACCTCGCCGGCGATCGAATTGTTGCGCCGTTACTATGCCGATTTCTGCCCTGCCGCTCCGCATCCTGCTGTTGCCCAAAGCGCTTTTTGCTAACCCCCATCTTAGAGTCTAGCTAAAGGAGCCGGGGAAGCCCAGAAGAGGCTGGAACTGACGAACACCGGGATAAGATGAGCAATGGTTGTCCAGTCCAGTGCTTGTCTAGCGAGGGATCCCGCTTGTACCCGAGTGCGTTTTCTTCTCGCCCCTTGCCCCCTGCGGTCGAGAGCCCCATTGAGCTGGTGGGACGGACGCCGCTCATTCGCCTGCGGCGGGTTACTGCTGATTTGCCGCCAGCGGTGCGAGTTTACGGCAAAGCAGAGTGGTACAACCCCGGCGGCTCGGTCAAGGATCGCCCGGCCCTGAACATGATTCGCGCTGGCGAGCGCGAGGGCAAGCTTACGCCTGGCAAGATTATCCTGGATGCCACCAGCGGCAACACGGGCATTGCCTATGCCTGGATAGGGGCAGCTTTGGGGTACAAGGTGAAGCTGGCCCTGCCGGCCAACGCTAGCCCAGAGCGCAAGAAGATCCTCGCTGCCTACGGGGTGGACTTGGTGCTCACGGATCCAGCCCTCGGCTCCGATGGGGCCATCGAGAAAGCCCGCGCTCTCTACGCCGAAAACCCCGATCTCTACTTCTATCCCGACCAGTACAGCAATCCCGCCAACTGGCAGGCCCACTACGAGACCACAGGGGTGGAAATCTGGGAGCAAACCCAGGGACAGGTCACCCACTTCGTAACCGGGCTAGGCACCAGCGGCACCTGCATGGGGGTGGGGCGGCGCCTGCGGGAGTACCGCTCTGATATCCAGATCATTGCCATGCAGCCGGACTCCCCCTTCCACGGCCTCGAAGGCCTCAAGCACATGGCCACGGCCCTCAAGCCAGCGATTTACGATCCTAGCTTGCCGGACCGGCACCTCGAGGTCTCCACCGAAGCCGCCCAGAAGATGGTAAAGCGCCTAGCTTTGGAGGAAGGGCTACTGGTGGGCATCTCTTCTGGTGCCAATGTGGTGGCTGCCCTTGAGGTGGCTCGCCAACTTTCCAGGGGGGTGGTGGTCACCATTTTCTGCGACGGGGCCGACAAGTACCTCTCGGAGCGGTTTTGGACCGAGGACTAGGGTTGCCGGCCCCCTAACACCCCGGCCTTTTTGCTGCTAGGATAGAAGAAGTCCAGCTAGCGCGGATGTGGCGGAATTGGTATACGCGCACGTTTGAGGGGCGTGTGGCTTTGCCATGCGAGTTCGAGTCTCGCCATCCGCAGTGGGCTTTCACGCTTGACACTTCTCCTAGAGGGAGCTCTTTGCGCTACTCCCGGACAGCACCCTGAAGGCGTGTGCCTTGGGTGCAGGCAAAGCGCAGGTCAGCACCGCGCAAATCCGTCCCCTCCAGGTAGCTACCGCTAAGATTGGCGCCGCGCAAGTTTGCTTGCGGCAAATTGGCTCCCACCAGGTAGGCACCGCTGAGATCGGCGCCGGTCAGGATAGCGCGCTCCAAGTTGGCCTCGATGAGGTCGGCACCCTGGAAGTTGGCTTCTGCCAGATCCAGGTTGCTTCCCAGACGGCAGTTGGGGCAGGCTTTGGAAGCCAGCAGGTAGCGCAGGAAGCAAGCGTTGGGGGTGGTGGCAGCGGCAGTGGAGGCAACCGTTGCCGTGGTCAGCAGCCCCAGAATAGCGGAAGCTTGGAGAGGGAAATTCGTGGTAGCCAAGTTAACGACAGCAACCCAGCGGAGCGAGGTTGTCCTGCATTGCTCCCAGGATAGGGACATCTGGACCTCCTGGAGCAACAGTGGGGCCCACTGCTTTTGCTGGAACTAGCTTTCGGGATCCGCCAGCATTGATTAGGAAAAAGCGTCTAGTCCTGGGCTGGCCCTATGCAGATTCGACTGGAAAACATCTGTAAGCGCTATGGCCGCCGCGAGGTGGTCAAGGATGTCAGCTTGAGCATTGAGCAAGGGGAAATCGTCGGGTTGCTGGGGCCCAACGGAGCGGGGAAAACCACCACCTTCTACATCATGACTGGCCTAATCCAGCCCAACCGCGGCCATGTCTGGCTAGATGACCAAGATATTACCCATCTGCCCATGCATCGCCGCGCCCAATTGGGGATCGGCTATCTGGCCCAGGAGCCGAGCATCTTTCGCCGCCTTAGCATTCAAGACAACCTGCTGCTAGTGATGGAGCAGACGGGGGTGCCTCGCCGCCTCTGGCAGCAGCGCCTCAACCACCTGCTCGAGGAGTTCCGCATTGCCCATGTGGCCCACAGTTTGGGCTTGCAGGTGTCGGGGGGAGAACGGCGCCGCGCCGAGATTGCCCGCGCCCTGGCTGCTGGGATCCACGGGCCGAAATTTTTGCTGCTGGATGAGCCCTTTGCGGGGGTGGATCCCATTGCGGTGGCCGACATCCAGGAGGTGGTGGCCAAGCTCAAGCAGCGGGGCCTCGGCGTCTTGATTACCGACCACAACGTGCGGGAGACGCTGGAGATCACCGACCGGGCCTACATTCTCAACGAGGGAGCCATTCTGGCCAAGGGCACGGCAGCAGAGCTGGCGGCGGATCCCTTGGTGCGCAAGTATTACCTGGGGGAGAAGTTTCGTCTTTGAGGCTGCTCTGGCTTAGCGCCAGGAGTACAAAGCTCGCAGGCGTTGGCTTTTCTTGTGTTGGTGGGCTTGCATCCGGGCCAGCAGCTCATCCAGAAGGGCAACTGCCTCCAGGAGATAGGGGCCTTTGTTGAGCATGACGCACTCAGCGCGGGCAGACATCACCGCATCGGAAAGCTCAGGCCGCGAGGGCAGGCCCTCTTTGGTGAGCCGATCCAGCACCTGCGTAGCCCAGACCACCGGCACATGGGCCGCCTCGCAGATCCACAGCAGTTCCTCCTGGATCTCCCCCAAGCGCAGCCAACCTATCTCTACGGCCAGATCCCCCCGGGCAATCATCACCCCCAGCGGTCGGCAGCCGTCGGCGGCCGCGATCAAGGCGGGTAGGTTTTTCACCGCCCGCTGCGTTTCAATCTTGAGGAGCAAGCCCAGATCAGGACGGGCCTGGCGCCGCTCCAGCTCAGAAAACAGCAACTGCAAATCTGCCGGCTGCTGGACAAAGGAATAGCCCACCAGGTCGGCATGCTGCACCACAAAGTCCAAGTCTTGGCGATCTTTCTCGGTCAGAGGCTGGATCGGGAGCTGGCTGTCGGGAAAGTTGAGGCCCTTTCCCTCCCGCAACTTCTTGCCCTGCGGGGCGACTTTGTCCACCTCCAGCACCACCCCTACCGGCTCGATCCCCACGACACGGGCGCCGATTTTGCCGTCGTCGATCCAGACAGTTGCCCCCACCTGCAGGTGCGCCAAGATCTCTGGCGGGGTGCAAGCCACCTGGCAAGAGGGGTCAGAGGTGACCGGCGGCATGGCTGCCGTGAGCAGGATGCGATCCCCGCGGTACACCTTGGCTTTGCCGGGGGGCATGGCCACCGGGCCCGTGCGGATCTTGGGGCCGGCCAGGTCGAACAAAATCTTGCAGCGCCGTTGAGTCTGGGCTTCGGCCTGGCGCAAGTGGGCCACCATTTTCTCCCACACCAGGGGATCGTCGTGGGCGCAGTTGATCCGGGCCACGTTCATCCCCCGTTGCAGCAGTTGCAGCAGCAGCTCGGGCTGCTCGGCAGCTTCGCTGGGCAGGGTCACCATGATGCGGGCGCGGCGGTGGGGAGAAGGAGGGCCAAACAGCGCCTCAGCATGCTGCTCCAGCGCCATGTCCCCAGCGTAAAACTCCTCATAGCTGGGCCCCTTGTAGCTTAGGCCCTGCATCGCTGCCAAAGTGGCGATCACCGCATCCAGGGTCTCTAAGACCCGCGATTCACACCGTCCCAGCGAGGACAGCCCCACCGCAGCCAGCTCCAATTGCAGGTTGCGCAGATCGTGTTGGCGTAGCGCCAGGTAGCGCGCCAGGTTGCAGAGGGCTGCAGGAGGGTTCGCAAGGCAGCCCCAGGCGGCCAGGTAGTTCTGGGATCCCTCGACAACCTGCTGTCGTAGCTCCAGGAGCCGCTCCAGCAAACCCTTGAGATGGAAAGAAGCCATGCTGGAACCCAGCCCAGTCCTCTGCCCGCCTAGGTCGATCGTAGGCGGATTGGATTGAGAAAGGGAGGGAATCAACCTTTTGTTCCCCAAGGTTCCGGTCTAAAGTCGTTAACAGCCTTCACCTCTTGGGCGAAGGGCTGGCTGTCCCAACTACCCTTAGGTTGCGTGAAACTCTCCTCTCCTTCCACTCCTTGTTCGGTCAAGCAGTCTTGCCGCAGGCTCTCCCTCGTCTGTGCAGTAGGCCTAATGGATCGCTACCTCCTCTCCGAGATGCTCCTGCCGTTTCTCGGTGGGGTGGGGGCGTTTACCACCCTGGTGATGGCCGTGAGCTCTCTGTTTGAGCTGGTGCGCCTGGTGGTGGAGGCGGGGCTATCGATTTCAGTGGCCCTGCAGGTGTTTCTGCTGCGGGCACCGGGGATCATCGTCTTGACGTTTCCCATGGCAATGTTGTTGGCGACGCTGCTGGCCTATGGGCGCCTGTCTGCCGATAGCGAGATCACGGCTCTGCGCGCCTGCGGCGTGAGCCTCTACCGCCTGGTGGTGCCGGCTGTCCTGCTCAGCTTGTTGGTAACGGCGCTAACGTTTCTGTTCAACGAGCTGGTGGTGCCGGTGAGCAATCGCCAGGCAGCCTTGACTTTAAACCGCGCTTTGAACCGGTATCCTGACTTTCGCCGCGAGAACATCCTCTACCAAGAATTTGGCGAGATCCTCACGCCGGAGCCCGATGGCAGCTTTTCCCGACGGCAAGGGCTAACCCGTCAGTTTTACGCCCGCAGCTTCGATGGCCAAGAGATGCGCGGCGTGATCGTCCTGGATGTCTCCAACGAGGCTCTCAGTCAAATTCTGCTGGCGCAGCGGGGGCGCTGGGATCCCCGGGAGAACCTCTGGGTGTTTGAGGAGGGCACCACCTACATCGTTTCGCCCGACGGCACCTACAGCAACATCGCCACTTTTTCCCGCCAGGAGCTGCGTCTGTCGCGGGCGCCGCTGGATTTGGCCCAGGAGGTTCGCAGCCCCGAGGAGATGAACATTCCAGAGCTGCGCCGCTACATTGAGGTTCTAGCCAGCTCCGGGGATCTGCAGCGGGTACGCCGCCTCCAGGTCAACCTTAGCCAGAAGTACGCCATCCCCTTTGCCTGTCTGGCCTTCACCCTGATCGGGGCCCCGCTGGGCCTACGACCCCAGCGCACCAGTTCTTCTTTGGGCTTGGGCCTCAGCGTGCTGATTATCTTTGCCTACTATGTGCTCCTGTTTGTCAGCCAGGCGCTGGGGCAGATTGGGACGCTGGGGCCAGAGGTGGCAGCCTGGCTGCCCAACTGCGTCTGCCTAGGCATAGGCGGGGCCTTGCTGTACCGCGCCAACCGCTAGGCTGGCTAGCGCAGCGGGATGAACTCGGTGCGGCCAATGATCTGTTGGCCTTGATCCGAGAGGGCGTAGTTAATGAAGTCAGCCACCACAGGACTGGTTTTTCGCGGCACCACCAAGAACACGTTGCGGGCCAGCGGGTAGCGGCCACTTTGAATGGCCTCGCGGGTGGGCATCTGGCCGTCGATGGGCACCATCCTCACCGTTTGCTGGTTCTGCACTTGATCCACGGTGCTGTAGGTGATGCCGTCTTCCCCCAGCGCCCGCAAGAGAGGAGTGGTGACGTCTTGGGTGGCGGTGGTGAAGTAAGGGGGGTTGTCGGGGGCAAAGGGCAGCCCCAGCAACACCAGCTCTTGGAAAACGCTGTAGGTGCCACTCTGGGGAGCGCGGTTGAGGACACGAATCCGCCGATCCGGACCGCCCACCTGGCTCCAGTTGGTAATCCGACCCTGGAAGATATCGGCCAATTGCTGCAGCGTCAGGCCGCCCTTGTAGGGGTTGTTGACCCCCACCGCCACCGCCAGCGCATCCTTGGCCACTGGGATGGCCTGCAAACCCGCCTGCACCTCCGTGGCGTTGAGGGGGCGGGAGCTGGCAGCAAGCTGGATGCGGCCCTCCATCAGCGCCTTCAGGCCGGCATTGGATCCATTGGGCTTGCCATCCGGGATCCCGTAGGTGATGGGGATGCCGGGGTTGCGCTGGCTGTAGCCAGACTTCAAGGCCAAGACGATGCGGACCATCGTGACGCTGCCATCCATCTGCAGCACCGCCGGGTTGGGCAGGGAAGTGTCCAGGTTAACGGAGCTGGCAGGGGGATTGGGGGCCTGCGCCTGGGGAAGGTTGGGTGCCGCTGGGGCTTGCGGCTGAGCAGTCGGGCTCCCAGAGGTGCGGTTCAACCAGGATCTAAGCAAGCCTGAGCGATGGGCATACCAGCCGCCCCCCAAGATGGCAATCAGGAGAATATAGACAATTGGCGGCGGGCCAGAAGGTCGTGTGGCCATAGAACTCCTCCTGGGGAACGGGGATGACCCTCCTCTGTTGTATCAGTTGGTTGTATCAGTTGCCCGCCTCTTTAGGGAGCAAAGTCTCTTAGCTCCCGCAACTCAATTACATCAGCGCGGGGATCTGCTTGGAGGACCTCCAACTCAATCCAGGCCCCCAGCGGCACCTGCCGCTCCAAGCGCACCGGCACGCGAAAGGCAATTTCATCCAGCATGGCCATCACCAGGTTCTCCTCCTCGCGCAGGTAGCCCAGAACCAAGGCCCGCCAAGTCTGCCCTGGTCGCTGGCGCAGGTACTCAATGCTCCAGTAGCGCTTGGACTTGCGCTCCACCTGAGCGGCCTCGGCCGTGCCTGGCTCAATGCCCAGCACCACCTGCTGCACCTCGGCTTCTGTCAAGGGCAGGGGATCCCCGCGCAAAAAGGCCTTGATCTGGTAGTGCGCCACCAGATCCAGGTAGCGGCGAATTGGGGAAGTTACCTGGCAGTAGGCATCAAGGCCCAGGCCCGCGTGCCGCTCGGGTTGCGTGGCCACCTCTGCCCGCGACAGACACCGCATGATGGCAAAGGACCTGACCGGCCCCTGGGGGTACAGCTCCAAAACTTCCGGCGGGGGCAGTTCGGGAGCAGGCTGCAGGCGGTAGGGCACTGGGATCCCATGCTGGCGGGCAAAGCGAGCGGCTACCTCGCCGGCCAGCACCATCATTTCCGCCACCATCTGCCGCGCCGGCGTATCCTCAATAACGCGCAGGTGGGGGATCTCGTCGATGACCTTGATGTCCTGCTCCGGCAGGCCAATGGGGATCGCCCCTTGCGCAAGTCGCCAGGTGTAGCGCCAGTGGGCTGCCCGAGCAATGGCTGTCAGCTGCGGCTCTGCCCCCAACTCCAGCATCTCGTCGGCATCGTCGTAGGTGAGGCGGTAGTTTACCTGGATTTGGCTAAGGCAAATTTCGTAGTCGCGCACCGCCCCGTCGCCTCCCAGGCGAATGCCAAAGCTAAGGGCAGGCCGCACCTCCCCCTGCACCAAACTCATAGGACCAGTGGACAGCTCTGGCGGGAACATCGGGATCACCCGCTCTGGCAGGTAGACACTAGTACCCCGCCGGCGGGCCTCTAGATCTAGAGGATCCCCCCACTGCACCCAACAACTGGGATCGGCAATGTGGATCCAGAGCTTCGCCTCGTCCTCCGACCAAAACTCGACGCTGAGGGCATCGTCGATGTCGCGAGTGCTGGCGTCGTCAATGGTGTAGGTGTGAAGATGAGTGAGATCCCGACGCCGATGGGACTCCAGGAAGGGAGGGGGGCCGCCCAGCAAAGTTTGGGTGTAGCGCTCCACCTCTTTGGGGAACTGGGTGGGGATCCCCGTAAGGCGCAGGGCCAGGTTCTCGTGGCGGCTCCACAGTCCCAAAGCCACCAACGCCTCAAAAGCTCCCTGGGGCGTGTCGGGGAATCCCAGGAGCCGCAGCAGGTGGGAAGCCCGCTCGCGATCCGAGGGGGTGAGGTTGTGGGAAAGATCCTCGTAGTTGCGAAGGCTATCGGGTGCTCCCTGCAAAGCTAAGCGCTCCAACAGCTCCAGACGAGCCCGTTCCGCCGGGGTCCAAGTGTACTTTTGCCCAGGCTGGGCCACCGCTGCTTTTAGGCGGGCCTCAAACTCGGCCTGCTCCTGCTGCCGCTGCTGGGCGACAGCAATTTGATGGAGAATTTCCTTGACCTGTGCCGGCGGGCGCGGCTCGTAGCCTTCTCCCTTCTCCTTAAAGTAAATGTAATCCTCGCTCAAAAGGCGGTAGGCTGCATAGGTGGAGACCGGCGAATCGTCGGAAAACAACAACTGCGCCATCTCCGACAGGCTCAGGGGCCGCCGCTCCTCCTGAACCAATTCCCAGGCCAAAGCCAAGCTCTCGGGATCCAGCTTCGCCTGAACCGCCTGCCAAAAGCTGGGGATGTCGGAAACGGTAAAGTTGGAATTGCCGTTCAGGGCAAACGTAATTTGGCGGGGGTGAACGCTGTAAACCTGCCCTGAGGGCACCTCCAACAGCAGGTTCTTTTTGCCCTCCGTGCCCTGAACTACAGCCAATAGCCGCTCGTTATTGTGGCGAAACTCTACCAGCGTACCCTTTTCCACCCTCTCTACCCAGCCAGGCTCACGCTTGCTGCTCTCAACATTCTCTCCTAGCTCTGCCTTCCTTGACTATGGGAAAAACCCGCCAAGCAAACTTACCCTAAAAGCTAGGTGGAGGCTGCTAGCTGCCAGGGATCCCAAGGCAGAGCTTGCTGAAGCCCCTCCTAGCGGGTTGAAGAAATCTACACAAGCCAGCAGAAACCATCAGGAGCAAGGTAGAATCTTGGCCGTAGATTCTGGGTCTCTCCATCTCCAAAAGTTTACCTAGCAAGTCCCGGTCATCTGGGCTTGCCAGCAACGACGAGGTCAGCCGTGAACGCCCCAAAGCGCTTACTGGTTGTTGATGACGATCCCAATCTCGTCCTCCTGGCGAAGGATTACCTGGAGTTTCGCGGCTACGAGGTGGTGGCAGCCAGCAATGGTCTGGAAGCCCTGGAGGTGATGCGCCGCTTGACTCCGGATCTCATCATCTGCGATGTGATGATGCCGGAGATGGATGGCTACACTTTTGTCCAGACCCTTCGCTCCGATAGGGCCACGGATTGGATCCCGGTCATTTTTCTCTCGGCGCGGGGGCAAACGGCAGATCGGGTGCGCGGGCTCAATACGGGGGCAGACGCCTACCTGGTCAAGCCCTTTGAACCGGAAGAGCTGGTGGCGCAGGTGGAAGCTACCCTCAAACACACGGAGCGCCTGTTGCAGATGCAAGGTGCCCCCGTTCAGCCGGTCATCCAGCTGGATCGAGAAGTTGAGCTTACTCCCACGGAAACCAAGGTGCTCCAGTACGTAGCCAGGGGCATGTCCAACCGCGAGATTGCCGAGGTGATGGGGGTGAGCCAGCGCACCATCGAAAGCCATGTCAGCAACATGCTCAGCAAAACCGGCCTGCACAATCGCACCGAGCTGGCCCGCTGGGCCATAGAAAGTGGTTTGGGCAGAGGCTAAGGGAGCTAAGGACTTGGCAGGAGCGCGGATTCTCAACTTCTCTGCGCGCGGTCTGCGGTTTTGGCGGCAAACTGTAAGGAGGTACCCGCCCTCCTGTGTCGGCTAGGGTCTAGACCTTATGGGATCTCGTCCACCGCGTCCGGCTCGGCCCATTCGCTCCGGCCACTATCCAGCCAAAGAGCTGTGTAGCCAGTGCGGCCTCTGCGATACCCGCTATGTCGCCCATGTCAAAGAGGCCTGTGCCTTTTTAAACCAGCAATTTACCCACCTGGAAGAGCAAACCCACGGGCGATCCCGAGAATCGCTGCGCTCCAAGTCAGCTGCTGTCAGCGATACTGACTACTTCGGCGTCTACGAGGCAATGTACACGGCCCGCAAGCGGGATCCGATCCCTGGCGCCCAGTGGACGGGCATTGTCAGCAGCATTGGCATGAAAGCTCTCAGCAGCGGCTTAGTGGAAGGCGTGGTGTGCGTGCAGGCGGATCCCCAGGACCGCTTTCAGCCGCGGCCTGTCTTAGCGCGTACCCCGGAAGCGGTTTTGGCAGCGCGGGTTAACAAGCCAACGCTATCGCCCAACTTGTCGGTCTTAGAGGAGGTGGAGCAAAGCGGCCTCAAGCGCCTCTTGGTCATCGGCGTAGGCTGCCAGATTCAGGCTTTGCGGGCGGTGGAGAACAAGCTGGGCCTGGAGAAGCTCTATGTGTTGGGCACGCCCTGTGTGGACAACGTCAGCCGCGCGGGGCTGCAAAAATTTTTGGAAACCACCAGTCGCTCCCCGCAGACGGTAGTGCACTACGAGTTCATGCAGGATTTCCACATCCACTTCAAACACGAAGATGGCTCGGTGGAAAAGGTGCCTTTCTTCGCTCTCAAGACCAAAGAACTCAAAGACGTGTTTGCCCCCTCCTGCCTCACCTGTTTTGACTACGTCAACAGCCTGGCAGACCTAGTGGTGGGCTACATGGGATCCCCCTTTGGCTGGCAGTGGCTGGTGGTGCGCAACTCGCGCGGGCGGGAGCTCCTGGAGCTGGTTTGGGAGGAGCTGGAAACCCAACCGGTGATCTCGCAGGGCTCGAGACGAGCGGCGGTGCAACAGGGGATCCAAGCCTATGACCAAGCCTTGGGCTTGCCCCTATGGCTGGCTCGGATCCTGGGAGCAGCCATCCAGCGCTTTGGGCCCCGCGGCCTGGAGTATGCCCGCTTTTCCATCGACTCCCACTTTGTTCGCAACTATCTCTATGTGCGCCGCCACTATCCCCACCAGCTGGAGCGGCATGTCCCTCCCTTTGCCCGGCGGATTGTGGAGCAGTATCACCTTCCGAAAGACTGAGGCTCAGCAGTAGCGGATCCCGGCCTCGGCCCAGCGGTCGATGGCCTGCCCTATGCGCTCGCAGTCGGCAATGAGGCTAATCCGCACGTAGCCCTCTCCCCCTTCTCCAAAAGCGTTGCCAGGGGTTACGACCACGCCTGTGGACTCCAAAACCCGCAGGGCAAACTCCGTCGAGCCTTCGGGGGTGCCGTCGGCGGTGCGGGGGGTGGGGATCCAGAGGTACATCGTCGCCCGCGGCGGCTCGATCTGCCAGCCCAACTCCGCCAGGCGGGCAATGAGATAGTCGCGCCGGCGGCGGTAGCGCTCTTTCACCTCCTCCAAGTAGCTATTGGGCAGGCGCAGGGCAGTTTCAGCGGCCTTTTGGATAGCTCCAAAAACGCCGTAGTCGAGGTTGGTCTTTAGGGTGCGCAGGCTCTGGATGATCTGGCGGTTGCCCACCACAAACCCTACCCGCCAGCCGGCCATGTTGTAGGTTTTGGAGAGGGTGTGGAACTCTACTGCCAGGTTCTTGGCACCGGGGATCTGCAGCAGGCTGGTGGGCCGATAGCCGTCAAAGGCCAGCTCGGCGTAGCACAGGTCGTGCACCAAGAGCAGGTCGTATCGGCAGGCAAACTCCACCACTTCTTCAAAAAAGGAGCGGGGCGCCACCGCCGTTGTCGGGTTGTTGGGGTAGTTAAAGTAGAGCAGCCGCGCTTGCTTAGCCACCTCCGGCGGGATCTCCTGCAGGTCAATGAGCCACCCTTTTTCCGGACGCAGCAGCAGCGGGTAGATCTGGCCGCCGGCAATCAGGGGGCCGCGAAAATGCGGCGGGTAGGCAGGGCTAGGCACCAGCACCAGATCCCCGGGATCCACATAGGCCAAGGCCAGGTGGGTCAGGCCCTCTTTGGATCCCAGAAGAGGCAGCACCTCGTCATTGGGATCTAGCTCCACTCCATAGCGGCGCCAGTACCACTCGGCAATGGCCTGGCGGAAGCTAGCTGTGCCCTCAAAGGGAGGGTAGCCGTGGTGGGTGGGATCGGCAATGGCCGCCTGGGCTGCTTCCACCACCGGCTGGGGGGTGGGGCCATCGGGGTTGCCCATGCCCAGATCGATCAAATCCAGCCCCTGCTGGCGGGCGCGGGCCTTGAGCTCGTCCAGCCGGGCAAAGACATAGGCAGGCAGCTTGCGCAGGCGTTGGGCAGGGGCAAGGTTCATAAAGCCACGGAATTGGGGTTAACTGCACAGCTTACCGCCAGAGCGGCTCCCAAGGCAATCTAGAGCAAGGCCAGTCTTGGGCGGCAGGAAAGCCAACGGCTAGGATAGAGATCCAGCTTTGGCTTTCTCAACAGCAGCCGTGCCCTTACCTCTAGTCGCTGTTGTGGGTCGCCCCAACGTGGGCAAGTCCAGCCTCGTCAATCGCATGGCGGGGGTACGGGCGGCCATTGTCCACGACGAGCCCGGCATAACGCGGGATCGCCTCTACCAAGAGGTGGAGTGGAATGGGCGCCGCCTGCGGGTGGTGGATACGGGCGGACTGGTCTTTGGCGACGACAGCGAATTTTTGCCCCATATTCGCCAGCAGGCCATGGCAGCGATGGCCGAAGCGCACGCGGTGATCTTCGTGGTGGATGGCCGCGAAGGGCTGACCCCCGCCGACAAAGAATTGGCCGATTGGCTGCGCAAACAACCCCTGCCAGTGGTGGTGGCCGTCAACAAGTGCGAGTCAGGGCAACTGGGCCTGGCCCAGGCGGCAGTCTTCTGGAAGCTGGGGCTGGGCGAGCCGATCCCCTGCTCTGCCCTCCACGGCAATGGCGTGGCAGAGGTGCTGGAGGCAGTGCTGCCCCATCTGCCGGAAGGGGAGGAAGCCGCAACTGAAGCAGAGCCCATTGCCGTGGCCATTGTTGGCCGGCCTAACGTGGGCAAGTCCAGCCTGCTCAACCGCCTAGTGGGATCCGAGCGGGCCATTGTCAGCCCCATCGCCGGCACCACCCGCGATGCCATCGACACCCTGGTGGAGTGGGAGGGGCAGACCTACCGCCTCATCGACACGGCCGGGATCCGCAGGAAAAGCCGGGTGGAGTACGGGGTGGAGTTTTTCAGCATCAACCGGGCCTTCAAGGCCATTCGGCGCTCAGACGTGGTGCTGCTGGTCATTGACGCCTTGGAGGGGGTAACCGAGCAGGATCAGCGGCTGGCTGGCCGCATTGAGGAAGAGGGCCGCGCCTGCATTATCGTCGTCAACAAGTGGGATGCAGTGGAAAAGGATACCTACACCATCAACGAGTACACCCGCGAGATCCGCGAGCGGCTTTACTTCATCGACTGGGCGCCCCTGTTGTTTGTTAGCGCCCTTACAGGGCAGCGCACCCACAAGATCTTCGCCGAGGTCAACACCGCGGTAGCCGCCCATCGCAAACGCATCCCCACCTCCGTGGTCAACGAAGTGCTGCAGGAAGCCCTTGCCTGGCAGTCGCCCCCCGCCAACCGCCAGGGCAGGCAGGGCAAGATCTACTACGGCACTCAGATAGCAGAGCAGCCCCCCACTTTCCTCCTTTTTGTCAACGATCCCGATCTCTTCAAAGAAAACTACCGCCGCTACCTGGAAAAACACTTCCGGCAAAACTTAGACTTTGCCGGCACTCCCCTCCGCTTTATCTGGCGCGGCAAGTCGGAGCGGCGGGTGGCCCAGGAAGTGCGCAAGCTGGAGGGATCCCTGGCCTCCCCCTAGGATTGGAGTTAGCCAAACCTCAAAAAAGCCTATGGCTGTGGATCCCAACGTCAAAACTCTAGTGGAAAACCGCCGCGCCCGCTTTGAGTATGAGATCTTGGAGACCTACGAAGCTGGGCTCCAACTCACCGGCACGGAGGTCAAGTCCATCCGAGCAGGCAAAGCCAATCTCCAAGATGCCTTTGCGCTCTTTCGCGATGGCGAGGCCTGGCTGCACAACTTGCATGTTGCCCCCCACGGGACTACCAGCAAGGAGTTCAACCACGATCCCACCCGCCGCCGCAAGCTGCTGCTGCACCGCCGTGAGATTGATCGCCTGCGGGGTTTGGTGGAGCAAAAGGGCCTGACGGTGGTTCCCCTGCGCCTGGTGCTCAACCGCGGCTGGATCAAAGCCCACCTGGGCGTGGCCCGCGGCAAAAAGCTACACGACAAGCGGCAAGCCATTAAGGAACGGGAGACGCGGCGGGAAATCCAGCGCGAGCTCAAGGGGCGCTAGGGACTGCCGGCTCTCGGTAGCTCCGATGCATCGATTGGCTGCAGGGAGACCTCTAGGCTCCAGGGAGAGGGAAAAAGCGCTCGGTGGCCTTGACCCGCTCACACCAGGCGCGGATGTTGGGGAAGGGCTTGAGGTCAAATCCGCCTTGCTCCGCCACGTGGGTATAGGTGAAGAGGGCCAGATCGGCGATGGTGTAGCGGTTGCCCACAAAGAATTCTTTCCCCTTCAGATGGCCTTCCATGATCTCCAAGGCCTCCGTGCCCAGTTTTAGGTTCTGGGCAATCAGCTCGGCGTTGGCCTCGGCCTGGCCAGTCCGCACGAGGAAGCGGGTAGTGGCAATGTAGCGAGCAATGCGGGTTTGCTCAAAAAACAGCCATTTCAAGATCTCAGCCCGCTCTAGCCGCGTTTGGCCATAGAGAGGGGTGTCTTCTGCTAGATAGACCAAGATTGCAGCCGACTCGGCCAAGACCGTGCCGTCTTCTAGCTCCAAGGCTGGGATCTGGCCCAAGGGGTTCTTGGCCAGGTACTCGGGGCGGCGGTTCTCGCCGGTGCGGGAGTTCACCTCAACCGTCTCATAGGGGATCCCCAGCTGCCTCAGAAGTAGCTCCACCTTGTAGCAATTGCCAGAGGTGGGGATCCCGTACAGTCGCAGCATGGTTCTTAGCCTTCCACGGGAAGCATTGCCATTTCCATGATTAGCCGCAACCGCCGCTCTGCTCAATCCCTACGTCTCGAGGCGGTAGCCGAAGTCGCGCAGGAGGTGCTCGGAGCGCCGCCAGTGGGGCCGCACCTTGACAAACAGCTCCAGGTACACCTTGCCAGCAATGAGCTTTTGAATCTGAAGTCGGGCAGCCTGGCCAATTTGCTTGAGCCTTTCCCCTCCCTTGCCAATGAGGATCCCTTTTTGCGAGTCCCGCTCCACGTAGAGAGTGGCCAAGACGCGGGTAACCTTGGGGGTTTCCTCCACCTGGTCGATGGTTACGGCCACCGAGTGGGGCACTTCCTCGCGGGTGTGCAGCAGCACCTGTTCCCGGATGAGCTCCGCCATGATGAATCGCTCTGGCTGATCGGTGACCAGGTTTGGCGGATAGTAGTAGGGCCCCGCAGGCAGCAGGTCAACAGTGACTTGGATAAGGGGTGGCAAGCTGCCGGGATCCAAGGCAGACACCCAAACCACCGGAGCGGCGGGCCGCAGGGCCTGGTAGCTCTCCTGGTGAGCTTGGCGCGTGGCAGCGTCTTTGAGGAGATCGGCTTTGTTGCAGACAAGGATGCAGGGAGTAGTGGCAGGGATCCGCTCGGCAATGAAAGCGTCGCCGCGACCTGCTGGCACTGAGCCATCCACCACAAAGAGAACGACGTCCACACTCCCAATGGCGGCCTGGGCGTTGTGCACCAAGATCTCCCCCAGTCGGTGGAGGGGCTTGTGGATGCCAGGAGTATCCACCCAGATGATCTGGGCTTGGGGGAGGGAGAGGATCCCGCGCAGGCGGTTGCGAGTGGTCTGGGCCACAGGGGAGGTGATGGCGATCTTTTGACCTACCAGGGCGTTCATGAGAGTGGACTTGCCCACATTGGGCCGTCCAATGAGCGCCGCAAACCCCGACTTAAACCCTGGTGGGGCCGCGGGGAGAGCAGAGGGCTCCAACCCCCTTATTTGAACGGGCTCCAGCGGGGCTGAGATCTCCTGCTCCTCAAGCGGAGGATGGCCGGCATTCTGCTGCTCTGCTGCCATGGGGAACGCTACCTCGGGTGGACGGGCAAGGACTGGTCAGCCAGCGAAGCCTCGGGGAGGGATCCCAGCTTGGCCAGGGTCGTGCCAGGGTAGTAGAAAGCGAGGATTTGGGCTGCATTCAACCCCCGCCGGGCTAGGGTGTAGGCGCCATACTGGCTCATACCCACTCCATGGCCAAAGCCGCCGCCGATAAAGCGGTAGCCCGCTAGCTCCTTGCCCTGTTTTAGGGGCTCGACGCGAAACAGGGTGCTGTAGAGGCGGGGAAAAGCTAGGCGCACCTGATCCTTGCGCAAAACCAGCGAGTGAGATCCTTGGGGTGTCTCTAGATCCACTTGCAGCGCCTGCACCCGGCCGCTGACCGAGCGCTCCAGAACCTGCAGCCCCTGGATGGTCGTCCACTCGGGGAGAGGGATCCCGAGGTACTCTTGGGCAGCCCGCAGCTGGGCGTTGAGCTCCGCCAGGGATTGGGAGAACTCCCAGCGGAAAAGGCGGGATACCCCTGCTTCATGGAAACCTTCCCGCTGCTCCAGAAAAGCCTTGAAGTCGCTCTCCTGCCGCAAATCAAAGGGCTGAGCGGGCTGGTGAGCGAGGTCAGCGCGGGGGCGCAGGTAAGGGCGCGGCTCGCCGTCCCAAACTTCTTCAAAGCCTGCCGAGATGCCGCCGTTGGAGGAAGAATACACAGCATCCACCAGCTTGCCATTGTAGGTAAGCACCAAGCCGCTGGTCTGGCGAACGGCCTCGTCCGCCCGCGGATGGGTTCCCGTCAGCCCCTTGTAGACCTGGCAGTGGGTGTTGGCACAGAGGTGGTAGTCGTCGACCTGAAAGCGGTGCAGGTTCTTGAGGGCGTAGGTGCGCGCCAGAATTGCCTGGGCGGCCATGGCGGCAAAGGGAGCTCCCGGCCCTACTTCGTGGGGCACCACCCCCCGCAGATAGGTTTCCAGCGGCACGGCGTTGACCACGGTGTAGCTGCCGTAGGCGTTAGGCTGAATGGTAATCGAGCCGGCATAGTAGCGGTCGTTTACCCGCAGATAGCCCGCGTCCGAGGTTACCTGAAGCCGGGTGCGGTGGTAGCGAAAGTGGCCATGCACCCAGCTTAGCTGGGGCTGTTGGCGCCGCTGCTGGACCTCAAGCCGCACCTGGGGGATCCCCTTGGCCTGGGCATAGCACTGAATCTGGGCCAACTGCTGAGGGGTGTAGGCGCGGCTGGCCCACACTTGCCACTCCTGCGGCTGGGCAATCTCGGTGCGGATTCCTAAAGCCTGCCAACGCTTGGCGCTGGCCTCGGCGCTCTCAAAACTTTTGTGGCTGCTGAGAACAAGGCGGTACACGGTTTCTGGAGTGGCCAAGGCGCGGTTGACGATCCCGACAGTTACGCGCGGAGTGCGCTGCCTCTGGGTGCTGCCGTCGGCCTGGGGAAATTCCAGCGTCAGTAGCGACCCGGTTGGCGCTGCCAACTCCACCTGATCCTGTTCAGAGCGACCAAACTGCTGCAGGATGCCCACCCGTAAGATCGGGTTTTGCGGGGTAGCCACCGTGGCCCAGGTTTCTCCGAGTGTGGCGCGCAACGCCAAAGCCGCAAGCAGCACACCCCAGCCGAGCGTGCCCTGGAGAGGAAGCCGCCGCTGGGTGGGGGGAGGTTGGTAACTGAGCATCGGCGCTTTATGCTGGTAACGCATCCGTTGATTCTACCTGCATCTTTTTGGCCTAACCCAGCATGGAGGCTTTTTTCTCTTCTACCCCCTCTCCTCTCTGCAAGGGATCCGGCTGGCGACTGGGCTGGGATCCCCGGCGCTCTCCTTTTGTGGCCCTTGTGGGAGGAGAAACCTGGGCGCTGGAGCTAACTCAAGAGGAGTGGCAAGCTTTTGGGCAGGGGGTGTACTGCCTGCAGCGGGATATGGAGGCCATGGCCTCCCAACTGATGGCCGAAGAGAGCCTCACCCTGGAGCAGACCTTCCCCTCGCTAACTTTGATTGCCCACGGCAGCCCCGCTGCCTGGGATCTCTACCTACAGTTGCACCAGGGCCGGCGCGGCGAGGGCTTCTGGCCAGCAGAGGCTGTCCCGGGGCTGTGCCGTGCTCTTGCCCAGTTTCGGGAGCACAGATGACCTAGCAGTTGCTAGGATTGAGAGTTGCCCTGGGACAGCGGCCCCCTTCATGTCGACAGCTTTGGATCTTCAGCTGCACGACTGCCAAGTTCATCCTCCCGACCGTCAGCCGATCACCATTGCCCTTGCCAAGGGAGCTTTGCTAGGCGATGCCATCCGCTGTCTGCAGCAGGTAGGGATCGACTTTAGCCGCTTTTTGGATCCGGCCAATCGCCTCCTGCGCATTGAATCCCCTACCCAGCTCAAGGGACAGCGCTACGCGGCGCTGCTGGTGCGCAACCAGGACGTGCCGGTGTACGTGGAGTACGGCCAGGCCCAGCTGGGGATTGTCGGCTACGATGTCCTGCGGGAGCGCTATGCCGGCAGGGAAGCGGGGGTAGCCCACCTGTTGGACCTAAAGTTTGGCTACTGCCGCATGGTGGTGGCTCTTCCCCAAGACAGCCCCTACACCTCAGCAGCCCAGTTGCCGCCCTATGCCCGGGTAGCTTCCAAGTTTGTCCGCTGTGCCCGCGAGTATTTCGACCGCCTGGATTTGCCGGTGGAGCTCATCTCCCTTGCCGGCTCAGTGGAGCTGGCTCCCCTCACGGGCATGGCTGATGCCATTGTGGACTTGGTGGCCACCGGCCGCACCCTGCGGGAAAATGGCCTGGTGGAGCGGGACTGTCTTTTCGAGAGCACAGCCCGCCTGATTGCCCATCCCACCAGCTACCGGGTCAACCAGCAGCCCATTGGTGAACTGGTGGCCCAAATTCGGGAGCGCTGGCTGGGATCTTTAGCGGTTAGCCAGCTTTAGTTCTTGCCTAGTCAAGAAACTTGGCTTGGCTTAGCAAAGAGCGGATTGCGATTGCGTACAATGGGGGCACTGGTTTATTTCCCAAGAGATTCAAAACAGGTTTTTCGAGGTTGATTATGCGGTACCGTCCCCTGCTCGCCATCCTGCTGGCGCTTTGTCTAGGCGTCTTCGCCTTTCGGGCTGAGGCAGCCAAGGCCCCTCTAACCTACGACCAGATCCGCAACACAGGCAAGGCGGCTATTTGCCCGTCGGTCTCGGACAATGCCCGCGGCCGCATTGAGGTGCCCCACGGGGAATCCCTAAAGCTGACCGATGTCTGCTTCCAGCCCGTGCAAATTGAGGTGGAAGAAGAAAAACGGAACGGGGAGAAAGAGTTTATCAAAGCCAAGAACATCATGATCTCGGCCGCTACCCTGGGGCCGATTAAAGCGGAAGTCACTGCCAAAGAGGGTGGCTTGGAGTTCAAAGTGGTGGATGGGATCACCTTCCAGCCAACCACCGGTCAGTTGCCTCGCCGCGAGCTGGTGCCCTTTTTGTTTAGCGTGAAAGACTTGGTGGCCACCGCTCAAGGGTCGGTCATCGATCCCTCAACGGACTTTGAAGGCGAGTTCTTGGTGCCCGGCTACCGTACCAGCAGCTTCCTCGACTCGCGGGGGCGGGGTTCTAGCACTGGCTACGACACGGCTGTGGGGCTGCAGGCGGCCAAGGAGGATTTTGCGGCCAACCGCAAGGTGGACGAGATTTCCCGGGGGAAAATGTCGCTGCGCATTGCTCGCGTAGATTCCAGCACTGGAGAAATCGCTGGCTCCTTTGTTAGCATTCAGCCGTCTAGTACCGAGCAAGGGGCACTGGAACCTCGCACCGTTCGCGTTCAGGGCCTGTTTTATGCCCGTCTGGCGCAGGAGTCCTAAAAAAGCCTGAGGCAGGCCATTCCAGGGCAGGGGCGGATCCCTGCCTGTTTTGGTGTTCCTGGCAAGGGCGGAGCAATTGCCAACCCGAGGAGCGCGACAGGCATGGCCAACTATGACTGGATTGTTGTCGGCGGCGGGATCACCGGAGCAGCCCTAAGCTATGAGTTGGCCCGCCAGGGGGGATCCGTTCTTCTCCTTGAGAAGGAGGCGCTGCCCGCCAGTGCCACCCGCTATAGCTACGGTGGCTTGGCTCATTGGGCTGGAAAAACTCCCCTGCTCAAAGCTCTGGGGGAAGAAGGGATCCAGCGCTACCGCACTCTCTCAGAGGAGCTGGAGGCAGATATTCACTTTCGCGAGCTAGATCTGCTCCTATTGGTTGCTCCTGGCTACTCAGTGGAAACGGTGGAGGCGGATCTAGCCGACTGTCGCATCCCACCCCAGCGGATTCCGGTGGAGACGGCCTGTGAGCTGGAGCCCCTTTTGCAGCCGGCGGCCCTGGAGGGCGTGCTCTGGGCCCAGCACGGCCACATCCACCCCTGGCTGACAACCCTGGCTTTTCGGAGGGCTTTCCAACGCCTGGGGGGATCCCTGCTTTTCCAAAGCGTAACCGGCTTGCGGCGACAAGGGCAGCGGATCACCGGCGTAGAGACGCCTACCGACTTCCACGGGGCAGCCCAGGTGGTGGTGTGCGCCGGCGGCTGGACACGGGCTTTGTTGCGTCAAGCTGGCATCTATGCCCCTATCTACTTCACCCACGCCGAATCCCTCGAGCTAGAGCCTGCGGCAGTGCGGCTGAGAACCATCGTCATGAGCGCGCCGGTGCAGCGCCTGGAGCTGGAGCGGCAGGCGGCTCACCCCGACCGGGATTCCCTCTGGGACAAGCCGGGGCAGGAGCTCTGCCCACCCATCCTGGATGTCGGGATCCTGCAATTTCTAGACGGCAGCATTCGCCTGGGCCAGATCAGTCGGGTGCTGACGGATCCTCAAGCCCAGCTGGATGCCACTAGCGGCGAAGCGCAAATCCGGGCCCAGGTGGGGCGCTACCTACCCCAAGTGGCCCACTTGCCCGGGCGCTGGTGTCACTGCTTGGTGGCCTTCAGCGGCGATCACTATCCTTTGGTGGGATCCCTACCCGGCTGGGAAGGGCTACAACTCTTTTCCGGCTTCAGCAGCCCTTTGGCCATCCTGCCGGCCTTAGCCCGCCGCTTTGCCCAGCAGGCGTATGGCCAGGCGGATGAGTGGCTCCCCAGTCTCTCGCCGGCGCGCTTCACTGCGCCCTCCCCCCCTGCCCCTTCTCTTGAGGGAGAGCGGACCCGGAACTGCTTAAGTCCACTCCTCCGCTAGCGCTGTCTCCAGCAAATCTTCCAGGTTAAGCTGCACCTGGCGCTGCAAGGCCAAGATAGCCTGATATTCCTGGTGAATGCTGGCCTGGTATTCGGCAGCTAGAGTGGTGTTGCCTTCGGAAAAGGCCTGCTCCCAGAGCTGTGTCCAGTAGCGGTAGCGCTTCTGACGAATTTCCAGCTCCATGTTGGCTAGAGCAGCCCGCACCACCAGGCGTGGACGCATCAGAGCTACGCGGGTAGTTTCGTCCTGCCAGAGCAGGTGGCTGAGGCGCTCGTTGAGGGCGTCGTCCTGGGCGCAGAGAGTGCGCAGGGCGGTCAAAAGACCCTCCTCCTCGTCTTCCAGCTCCGGCTGAGCCGAGACCAGCTCCAAGATCCGCTGCCACAGCTCCCGGTGAGGACGGAAACTGAATTGCAGCTCCCGCTCCATCAAGGTCTGGCGGATCTCGCGGCGGTACTCGGCAAAGTGCAAGTAGATCTGCAGAAGATGGGACTCGGACTGCAAGAGTTTGGATCCCCGGTCGGCAGCAGGTTGTTGGGGTTTTGACCAGCGGTACTGGCGCACGGCACGTCGCAGATCCTCTTCCAGATTGCGGCTGAGGCGAGCGTTGCCCCGGCTGAGCAATTCCGCCACTTTGTGGATATACAAGGAGCGCCATTGTCCACCTAGACCGGCCAGCAGTTGCACCAGCGCTTGATAGGCCTGTTGGAAATCGGCGGCCTGCCTGAGATCCCGACCGGCCAGCACCTGTTCAATCCGCCAGTCCAGCCATAGGGGAGCCTGAGCCAGCAAGGCCTCTAGTTGGGAAGCCGGGTGCTGCCGCAGGAATTCGTCGGCATCCTTCCCAGCAGGAAGGGTGAGGATGCGCAGCTCGATTTCCCCCCGCCGCGCCTGCTCCTCAACGGCTTGAACAGCCCGCAGGGCGGCATTCAACCCAGCGCCGTCGGCGTCGAAGTTGAGGATGACCCGCTTGGACGGCGTGTAGCGCAGCAGAGCCTTGACCTGGTGCGGCGTCAGGGCCGTGCCCATGGCGGCTACCGCATAGGCAATGCCGGCTTGGTGCAGGGCGATCACATCAAAGTACCCTTCCACGACCAAAACTTGGTCGGCTTTGGCGATGGCCTCGCGGGCAAAGTTGAGGCCATAGACCACCTGGCTCTTGTTGAAAAGCTCCGTTTCTGGGGAGTTGAGGTACTTGGGCTGCTCCTCTCCTAAAGCCCTGCCGGCAAAGCCGATGACCCGCCCCTGCAGGTCAAAAATGGGCAGCATGATGCGGTTGCGGAAGCGGTCGTAGTGGCCTCCTCCCTGGCGCGGCACCAGCAGGCCGGCTTCTTCTAGAAGCTTGACCGGCTGGCGCTTCTGGTTAACCAGGTACTCGTAGAGCGACTGCCATCCGGAGGGAGCAAAGCCGATTTGAAACTGTTGCCAAGTCTCTTCGCTCAAGCGGCGGCTATGCAGATACTCCCTAGCCGCCGATCCCACCGGGGAGTGGAGGGCGTGCCGGTAGAAGTCGGCGGCCATGGCTAAAATCTCCAGCAGCTTTTCCTGACGCGAGACCTGGCGTTCGTAGTCTGGGGAGAAGGATCCCTTGGGCTCAGGCACATGGTAGCGGCGGGCTAGCCAGCGCACGGCTTCGGCAAAGGAAAGGCGCTCGGTCTCCATAACAAAGCGGATGACATCTCCCCCGGCGCCACAGGCGAAGCACTTGTAGATCTGCTTGCTGGGGCTGACGTGAAAGCTGGGCTTGTGGTCGTCATGGAAAGGGCAGAGGCCGACAAAGTTTTGCCCCCGCTGGCGCAGCACCACTTTTTCGGCCACCACCTCAACGATGTCGGCCTTCTGGCGCACTAACTGGATGAACTCCGGCGGCAGACTGCTCATGGCCCTAGGGATCCTCCACCCCATGGTAGCTGGGGGGACTCGACAGGCTGTCTTTTGACGTGGCCTGACCCGCTAGAGATAATGGTCTAGCTTCAAAAACTAGATTTTTCCATGAACAGTCTTTTGCAAATTGTTGAGAGGAAAATGCGGATCGTCAAACTCTTCTTGCTGCTTTTGCTTGTCGGTGCCGCTGTCTTTTGGAGCCCGCAAGTGGCTTCTGCTGAGCCGGATTTGGCTTTAGGGGCCAAGGTCTTTCAGGCCAAGTGTGTGGGCTGCCACTTGAACGGGCGCAACTCGATAGTGCCGGCTAAAAATCTCTCCCTGGCTGCCCTGCACGAGTACCACGTGGATACGCTGGAGCTAATCCAAGCCCAGGTGCGCAACGGCAAAGGGGCCATGCCTGCTTTTGGCAAGCTCCTCAAGCCAGAAGAGATCGAGGCGGTGGCCGCCTACGTCTTGGATCGCGCTGAGCACAACTGGAGTAAGGGCTAATGGCCCAGGACGAAGTGGCCGTGGCACCTCAGGCGCTGCAGGAGCAGGGCCGTCAAGTTCAGGGATCCCGCCGCCAGCTTCTCTCAGTGGGCATAGGGGCCCATGGGCTGGTGGCGGTGGGCATTTCTGCCCATGGGGTGGTAGCCATCGGCGTGGTCACCCACGGCATCCTCTCCATTGGCCTAGTAGCCATGGGCGCTCTCTCCTTTGGGCTGGTGTCCATGGGCTTGGCCAGCGCCGGCCTGGTGTCCATGGGTCTCTCCAGTTGGGGCCAGCACAGCATGAGCCTGATGGAATCCCACGGATCCCATCGCCATCCCTGAAGAAATTGGAAAACTAAAGAAATTGGAAAAAAAGGAGATTGGAAATGGGTCTGCAAAGTTACTTAGCTCTAGCCAGAAAATCTCTGCTGGCTTTGGGTATGAGCTTTCTGCCTCTTTCTTCTGCCTGGGCTCATGTTACCGTCCATCCCCAAGAAGCCCCGGCAGGCAGCTACACCAAGCTCACCTTTCGCGTGCCTCACGGATGTGATGGCTCCCCAACCAAGCGCTTGCGGGTGCAGATCCCAGAGGGATTTGTTTCCGTGAAGCCGATGGTGCACCCTCTGTGGAAAATCGAGACGGTCAAAAGGCCGCTGAAGACCCCATACGAGTCCCATGGGAAGATGATCACCGAAACGGTTGCCGAAGTGATCTGGAGTGGCGGCTCGCTGCCCGATGGCCTCATGGATGAGTTCAGCATCAGCGCCAAGCTGCCGGATCGGCCCGGCGAGGTCATCCCCATCCCGGTGATCCAGGAGTGCGAAAAAGGCATGCACCGCTGGATCCAGGTGGCGCAGCCGGGCGAGGATCCTAAGAGCTTGCCGGAGCCGGCCCCGCTGCTGAAGCTGACGGGTGGAGGTAGTGGACAGGGTCATGGTCACGGCAGCCGCTAGGCGGCCTGCTGGGCAGGATGTCTCGCCCTAGAAGGGTTTTTGCCTGGATTTGGGCTGGGATCCTCGGCCTCTTGCTGTGGACGGCTGGGATCCCGCCCGCTTTCGCCCATGCCAGCTTGCTCTCCACTTTCCCGGAAGATGGAGCGGTGCTCCAGGAAGCGCCGACGCAAGTGCGGCTGGTTTTCGATGAGCCGGTGCAGCTTACGCAGCTCCAGGTTTTGGACGGAAATGGACAGGTATTGCCCCTGGAAAACCTGGTGAGCAGAGGCGAGGCACCTCAGGGGGATTTGCCCCGGGGGATCCCAGCGGGGGTTTACCTTGTCAGTTGGCGGGCCATTTCCGCTGATTCCCATCCGGTGAGTGGCTCGTTTGTCTTCCAGGTGGGGACTGCAGATCCAGAGCTGGTTCAAGCGGTGAGGGCGGCCCACCTCCGAAGAAGGGATCCCCTATATTGGCCGCTGGTAGGTGTGCGCTGGGGGATCTACCTGGGCAGCCTCTTTGTGGTGGGGGTGTTGGGCTGGTGGCGGCTGTTGCAGGGGCGTTCGAGCGTTTTGGGGGCAGATGGAATAGAGCTCTCTGTTCGCGCCAGCGGGACGGAGTCCTTTAAGGCCTGGGCTTTCGTGGCAGCTTGGCTCACCCTGAGTTTGACTCTGGTGGCCTTCGGTTTGCACTTGGCCCAGCTTTACCCCCACCTCAATGGGCAAAAGCTGCTGAGTGTGATGCTTTCTCCCTACGGCTGGGGTACGGCACTGCGGCTAGTGGGGCTAGGAGTTCTGATCTGGGCCTGCGAGGGAGGTGCCGCCTGGGCCAGCAGTGTGGGCTCGGTGTTGGTCATTGGATCGTTTCTGCCCATTGGCCATGCCCTCACGAGCGAGTATCCGGCAGGAACGATGGCGCTGCTGGGGCTACATCTAGCCGGCTCGGCTTTTTGGCTAGGGGGGCTATGGGGGCTGGAGCGCCTGCTGAGCAGGGAGGCTCCTCCCTACCCATCTGTAGGCATTATCCAACGGTTTTCTGACGTAGCCACCTGGGCAGTGCCGGGGCTTATCCTAGCGGGGGTGGGAATGGCTGGGATTCACGGCGGCTGGGACTGGGATCATCCCTATGGGCGATACCTTTGGACCAAGCTGCTGATAGTGCTAGTGATGGTGGGGCTGGGCGCCCACAACAAGTTTCGGCTGGTGCCAGCATTACGGCAGGGTGGGCAGGCGGTGGGCCGGTTGCTACGCCAGATCGTCCGCCTGGAGCTGGTGGGACTGATCCTGGTGCTGGCCCTGACCAGTTTTTTGGTAGCTCAAGCTCCGCCTGGACAGGAGAGGAGCTCCCCTGCAGAGCCGTCTTGCCAAGAGGAATTGAGCTGGCCAGAAGGCAGCCTCTCCCTGCGGATCTTGCCCTGTCGACCCGGCAACAACCGGGTTCAAGTGGAGGTTAAAAAGATCCCGGCCCAGGAGCTGAACCTGGCCTTTTCCCTGCCCGAACGCGGGATCCCACCTCTGCGCCGACAACTGCTGCCGAAGAAGCCCGGCCAGTTTGCGGTTGAGAATGTGCCCCTGACATTAGGGGGAGAATGGCAGATTGAGGTGCGACTCTTGATCAGCGACTTTGAGGAGCGGCGTGGGCACATCAGAGTTGTCCTGTAGGGGGGAGTGGAGGGATCCCTGCCACTGCTTCCAGAAGCCGTCCATCGTAGTCCTGCAGCTGGAGAGCCGTTTGGAAGTCCTGGCAAGCTCCCTGCCAATCGCCGAGGGCAAGACGGGCCAGGGCGCGATTGAGGTAAAGCTTGAAGTGGGCGGGATCCAGAGCGAGGGCTTGGGTGTAATCCTGGAGGGCCGCTGCAAAATCTCCCTGTTGGGCATGGGCCCAGCCGCGGTTGTTCAGGGCCAAGAGGCGCTCCTGGGGCTCTAGCTCCAGTTGCAGCAGTTGCGTGTAGTCGGCCAGCGCTTTGTCGGTCTCCCCCCTTTGATCCCACAGCAGGGCCCGCCAGAAGAGAGCCTGACGCTCCTGGGGGTTCAGGAGCAGGGCCTGGGTGTAGTCGGCAATGGCCTGCTCCGGCCGGTTGGCCTGGCGGTGCAGATCCCCCCGCTGACAGTAGGCCAGGGCGGCATCAGCTAGCCCCCAGTCGCGGTTGCAGCTCAAAGCCTGGTCGAGATCGGCTAGCGCCGCCTCTTGGTTGCCCAAAGCCAGATGTACCGCCGCCCGCAGGGCAAATCCCTGAGACGCCTGCGGCTGCTTTTGGATTAGGGCAGTGAAATCCGCCAGGGCCCCTTGCCAGTCCCCCAGCCGTTGCCGCGCCATGCCCCGGCGCAGATGGGCACTGGCTAGCAGCTCTGGTTCAGCTTGGGCTGCCGCCTGCAGCGCCTGGGAGAAATCCGCACAGGCTGCCGGCCAATCTTCTCGGTCGAAATGGGCCTGGCCACGGTGGAAATAGAGCTGCAGGTTGTTCGGATCCCGCTCCAGGGCAGCCGTGTAGTCCTGCAGGGCCGCCAAGGGATCCCCCAAAAGCCTGTGGACCTGCCCGCGGCTGCTGTAGGCCCTGGCATCGCTGGGATCCAAAGCAATGGCCTGGTTCAAGTCGGCAAGAGCCGCTTCCAGCTGGCCCAGATCCAGATGAGCAATCCCACGGTTGAGGTAGACCTTGGTCAGCTGGGGATCCAACTCCAGGGCGCGGTTGAAGTCGGCTAAGGCGCCTGCCGGATCTCTCAACTCCTGGCGGGCCAGCCCTCGGTAGAAATAGGCCGGCGCCAGCTCCGGGTTAAGGCGGAGCGCCTGTTCGCAGTCAGCCAGCGCTGCCTCCAGGGCGTTGTTGCCCAGGTAGGCTATAGCCCGCTGCAGATAGAGCTCCGCCTGCGCTGCCACCCCTGCCTCAGAGGCCCCAGCAGGCTGCAGTGCAATGGCTTGGGAAAAATCCTCGATGGCCCCCTGGGGATCCCCCAAAGCTTGGCGGGCTAGGCCGCGGTGGTAGTAGGCCTTAGAGTGGGCGGGATCCCGCTGCAGCGCCTGGGTGTAGTCTTCAATCGCTCCCTGAAAGTCCAGCAACTGCGCCCGCGCCACGCCCCGGTTGAAATAGGCTTCCACATCCTGGGGATCTCGTTGGATGACCTCGGAAAAATCGGCCACAGCCCCTTGCGCATCTCCCAGATGGCCGCGCACCACGCCGCGGTTGAAATAAGCCCGTACTTCCTCGGGATTGAGCTCAAGGGCGCGGGAATAGTCCTCGATGGCCTTTTGGTTTTGCTCGAGCTGCCGGTAGGCGTTGCCGCGGTTGTAGTAGGCCACGGCCCAGTTGGGGTTGAGGTGGAGAGCGTGGGTGTAATCGGCAACTGCCCCCTCATAGTCCCCCAGCCGGTAGCGGGCGATGCCGCGGTTGACATAGGCACGGGCATCCCCTGTCAGTTGAATGGCCTGGGTGAAGTCCTCCACAGCTCCTGCCCAGTCGCCACTTTTGTAGCGGGCACTGCCCCGCTGGCTATAGGCGCGGCCATTCTGGGGATCCAGTTGGATGGCCAACGTGTAGTCGGCAATCGCCCCCTGCAGATCCCCTTGGCGAGCTTTTTCCTGGCCGCGGGTTACCAAGCGCATCGCCAAGAGCTGATCCACCGAAAGCTGGGAAAGAGCAGGCGCTACACCTTCGGTGGGGGTAGGCAGGAGAGGCCGCAGCGCCTCCATCACCTCAGCCGCCGATTGAAAGCGCTCCTGCCAGCGGGGACAGACCATGCGATCCAGAATCTCCGCTAGGGCATCGCTAACCGGCACCAGATCCCGCCAGAGGAGCTGGCCAGTACACGGATCGTCTGGGATCTTGGTGGGGGGACGGCCAGTGAGCGCCTGAATGGCCAGCACCCCAACCGAATAGATATCGCTGCAGGGCTGGGGCTTGCCGTTGAGCTGTTCCGGGGCCATGTAGCCCACTGAGCCAATCACCGTCGCCAACTGGGTTTGGCCAGGGGCAGGGCTGCCTAGTCGTCCCACCTCCTTCACCGCCCCAAAGTCAATCAACACCAGCTTGCCATCGGCGTCGCGGCGCATCAGGTTGGCTGGCTTGATGTCCCGATGCACGATTTGACGGGCATGGACGTAGTGGAGGATCTCCAGAATCTCCCACAGCAGTTTGACGACCTCCGCCTCGCTTAGAGGCTGGCCAGCCACCAGCTCTTGGCCGAGATCGTGCCCAGCAATGAACTCCTCAGCCAGGTAGAACTCCTGATCCTGCTCGAAGTGGGCCAAGAGGCGGGGCACCCGGTCGTAGTTGTTGAGCCGGTTGAGAACCTTGGCTTCCCGCTCGAACAGCTTGCGGGCTGTGGCCAGGGTGTAGGGATCGGTGGAGAGGGGGCGCAGGCGCTTGACCACGCAGGGAGTATTGAAAGTGTCGCGATCCACCGCTTTGTAGGTAACCCCAAAGCCCCCCTGCCCCAAAAGGCCGAGGATTTCGTAGCGTCCCCGCAGAAGGGTTCCCGGCTTAACCTTGTCTTCCATAGCCCAGCTTGCCCCGCTGTGACCTTGGTCACAGCAAGCTGGCTCGATTCTGCCACAAGCTGCTCCCCTGCGGCGAGCTTGCCCCTAGTCCTGCACGTACTCTTCGCCGGAGATGAGGGCCGCCTCTGCCTTCTGGAACTCCCGCCCCAGGTAGGCAGCGTGGCTAAGCTGGGAGACTACCTTCTCGCTTTCCTTTTCAAAGATCTGGACACACAACTCTTTGGCCGTCCGCCCAACGTACACCCGCTGCGGCGGGCGATTGACTGGCCCTCGCGCTGGGATCACCGCTCCAGTCTCCGGGTCAGTGGCCAGCCCCCGTTCATTGATCACGGTGCTGTAGTACTTGGCGCAAATGAGCTGCTGCTGTCGATCCACATAGATGACAAAGTAGCCTGCCGGGTCTAGCTCCAGGGGCCGGCGGGAAAGCTGGTCATCAATGCGGCGCACCTGCTCCCGCAGAGACTCAGAGGAAAAAGACGACATAGTAAAGTTGCCAAGAAGCTAGCAAAACGGGTGCCAAAAACGTAGCCAAGACTACCTTCATTATCCCTATTGTGGCCGAGGAATGGGATCCCTTGCTTCAGGAGGAGTCTTAGGGTTTGCCAGTGCTTTTTCAAGCATTGGCAGTTACTTAAAGCCTTGGCAAACTCAGCGAAAAGGCGGATGCTTGCAGGTGGAAGGTGAAATTACCGTGGAAGCAGTGAGCGAGCGACAGTCTTTGCCAAAATGCACTCGGCTGAAGCTGAGAGGCTTGGGGGGGTTGGGATCCCTGAGGTAACCCCTCCAACGGAGAAAGGGGGAGCTGGTCACCTCCTCATCGTGGGCAATCAGCGCGACAGCCGCCTGTTGCTGAGGAAATTGCTGGAGAGCAGTAGCTACCAGGTCAGCGAGGCGGAAAACGGCCAGCAGGCCCTGCAAATGGTGCAAACCCTGCAGCCGGATCTGATTTTGTTGGATGTAAGGATGCCGGGGCTCGACGGATTTGAGGTCTGTCGGCGCATCAAGGCCAATGGGGAGACGCGCTTGATCCCGGTGGTGCTGATGACAGCGGCTAGCGACCGCGAAAATCGCCTGCGGGGCATTGAGGCGGGGGCCGATGATTTTCTCGGCAAGCCCTTTGACGAGGCGGAATTGCTGGCGCGGGTGCGTTCCCTCGTTCACCAGAAGCATTTGAACGAAGACTTGGATCATGCCGCCCAGGCTTTGTTTGCCATTGCCCGCATTGTGGAAAGCCGGGATCCCATCACTGGGGATCACTGTGAGCGTCTGGCACAACTGGCCAAAAGCTTTGGCGAGTTTCTCCAGCTACCCCGTCCTCTAGTCAAGGTGCTGACCTGGGGAGGCTACCTGCACGATATCGGCAAAGTGGGTATACCTGATGCGATTTTGGGCAAAACGGGCAAGCATACGCCGGAAGAGTGGGAGGTGATGAAATCCCATGTCTTGATTGGAGAGGAGATCTGCCGCCCGCTGCGCACCCTGAGAGATGTGCTGCCCCTCATCCGCCACCACCACGAGCGCTGGGATGGCAGCGGCTATCCCGATGG
>NZ_JANSJL010000109.1:22357-39325 GCF_047502745.1 Synechococcus sp. F70.1 | reverse complement strand
TCTTCCAGATTGTCGATATCTACGACGCCCTCACCTCGGAGCGACCCTACAAGCGCGCCTTCACCGTTCAAGAGGCCATGGACATCCTGCGGGAAGAAACAGCCAAGGGCTGGCGGGATCTTTCTTCGAGTTTCTGCAGTCACGGCTGCCCCAGTTGAAGTAGACTAGGCCAAGTAGGCTCCTCAAGGCAAATCCTTTGGCAGGCGCAGATCCTCTACGGCGCTGTGTAGGCTGCCGCCAATTGTTTCCCCGCTCCCAGTTGTGGCGGCTGGTTAGGCAATACGACACTCACCAGGTGCTTTTGGGCAGAGGCATGGGTCGTTCTGCCTACCTATGTCGCCGGCTAGAATGCTTGCAGGCAGCCCGGCGGAGGCACCAGATGAGTAGAGCCCTCAAGGCGCCGGTGCCCGACTCGCTGTGGCAACTGCTGGAGCAAGAACTGCTGCGCAGTTCTGAGGCAGAAAGCCTACAGGAGACATCAGTCCCTGAAGGGCGAGTCTCAGAGCAACCTCAGTAGCCCTGAATCGGTCAAGGTACCGGGTTCACTCCGTTCCAGCTACACGGTAGCCCCTCTTAGCTGTCAGAATGGGGCTGGGGGAGGTTGGCCGTGGCCAACTTCTGGGAACTGTAGAAGGGCTATCCTAAAAAGGCACTGTCGGTGTTGCTTCCTGCCCTAGTTGCCTATGCCCCCCGGCCCTTTTGGACTTAGATTCCCCCTGGAATTATGCTGCAGCAGGTTTAGTCTCAATCCGTTAATTGAGGTTGATTCAACCCCTGTAAAACTGACAAGGAGAGAGGAGCAGAGGCAAGCAGAGGAATGACCGACAAAGTTCGACTGTACGACCTTGCCCGCGAACTGGGGCGTGACAATCGCGAGGTGCTGGAGGTTTGTGAGCAGTTGGGGATCCCTTTCAAGAGCCACAGCAGCACCATTTCCCTAGAGCAGGCTGAGTTGGTGCGTAGCAAGCTGGGCAAGTCCCCTATTGTGAAACCGCCTCGCCCGCGGAGCAAGCCGCAAGGAAGCTCGCCAGCCGAGCCGGCGGCGGAAGCCAAGGCGAGCGAGCGCCCTCAGGCTATTGTTGGCATTCGCCGGCCTGCTCCTGCTCAGCAGCCAGCCCCCCCTGGTGAAGCCAGTCCTCCCAAAACGCTGCTGCAGCGACCTGAGCGTATCCCTCCGCCAAAAGAGGCTCCTGCAGTCAGCCCGCCGCAGCCACCAGTTGCTCGCGTGGGTGAGACAAGACCACAGCTGACGCCCCCTCCAGCTCGACCTGAGCCGGCTGTAGCCAAAGCAGCTAGCCCCCAGGCCGGCCCTGCTCCGGCGGCCAAGCGCCCAACGGTGCTCCCCCCTCCACGACGGCCCGAGTCGCCTCAAGCGGCTTCCGAGCCCAGCCCTGCTCCTGGTCCTGCAGAAGCGAAGGCTTCTCCTCCCCCAACTGCCCAGCAACCGCGTCCCCAGCTTGTGGGCCCACCTGTTCGCCCTGCCAGTCCTCCCGAGCGCCAGCCAGCAGCTCCCAAAAAGGAAGACAGCCCCAGCAAAGTGGAGGAGGCTCCTCGTCCCCAGCGGCGGCTGGAGTTGGTGGGGCCCCCCACCCGTCCTACCGCTAAAGCGGTTCCCGCCGAGTCAGCATCCTCTCCCCCCTTGCCAGAAGGGATCTCCACTCCCGTGCTGGTCGAGGCTCCTGGGCGGCCTGCCACGCCCAAGGTCAAGCGCAAGACGGTGGAAGAAGAGGAGGATGAGGAGCTAAAAGCCCTCGAACGGCGATCCAGCCGCAGCCAGGCCGAGCGCAAGCGCAAACGCAGACGCGAGGAAGGAGATGGAGATGGCTTGGATTTGGATTCTCTGACGGCGATCTCCACCGTCAAGCAAGCGCAGCTAAACGCCATCCAGCCCTTGCCCCGTCCCACTGCCAAGCCCCCTGCCCAGCGTCCGCCGACAGCGGCTGTTTCAACCCCGCGCCCTCGGCCAGCTGCTGAGCGCTCCCCGCAGCTATCCACCTCTGCTAAAACTAGCCCCCCTGAGGAGACGGCGGAATTGCCGCCGCAAGAGAAGGTTCTGATTCTTGAGGGCAGCCTCAGTGTGCAGGAACTAGCCCAGCGCCTGCGGGTGTCGGAAACTGAGATCATCAAAACCCTCTTCTTTAAGGGGGTGAAGGTAACCATCAACCAGGTTTTAGACGAGTTGCTGGCTGAGACGGTGGCCAAAGAGTTGGGCTATGAGATCCGTCGGCCGGAGACGGAGCCCAAAGCTAAGAAAAGCGAGATGCTTGAGCTGGAGGACATTGACCACCTGGTGCCCCGTCCGCCGGTGGTCACCATCATGGGTCATGTGGATCACGGCAAAACCACTTTGCTCGATGCCATCCGCCACACTAACGTGGCCCAGCAAGAAGCCGGTGGGATCACCCAGCGCATTGGCGCCTACCACGTGGATGTAGACTTTGAGGGCCAAAAGCGGCGCATTGTTTTTCTGGATACTCCTGGCCACCAGGCCTTCACGGCCATGCGCGCCCGCGGTGCCAGCGTTACTGACATCGCTGTCCTGGTGGTGGCTGCCGACGATGGGGTGCAGCCGCAGACGCTGGAGGCCATCAGCCATGCGCGGGCAGCCCAGGTGCCCATCATTGTGGCCATCAACAAGATTGACAAGCCCGGCAGCCAGCCGGAGCGCGTCAAGCAGCAGCTGGCAGAGCATGGGCTGGTGCCGGAGGAGTGGGGTGGCGACACGCCCATGGTGCAGGTCAGCGCTCTCACCCGCCGCAACCTAGACGCCTTGCTTGAGATGATCCTGTTGGTAGCGGATGTGGCGGAGCTGCAGGCCAACCCCAATCGTCCCGCTCGCGGCACTGTTATCGAGGCCCACCTGGACAAAGCGCGGGGGCCAGTGGCCACTCTATTGGTGCAAAACGGCACCCTGCGGGTGGGGGATACGCTGGTGGCGGGCGCAGTGTTTGGCCGCGTCAAGGCAATGATGGACGACCGTGGCCAACGGCTACAGGAGGCCGGGCCTTCTTCAGCGGTACAACTGCTGGGCTTGGAGGAGGTGCCGGCGGCAGGGGATGAGTTCCAGGTCTACAGCGATGAGAAAGAAGCACGCCGCATTGCTGAGGAGCGAGCGGAGGCGCTGCGGCAAAGCCGCTTGCAACAGGCGTCGCTCTCTCGCCGCGTCAGCCTGGCTAGCATTTCAGCTCAGGCTCAGGAAGGCCAGCTCAAAGAGTTGAACCTGATCCTCAAAACAGATGTCCAGGGATCCGCCGAGGCCATCCAGACGGCCCTGCAGGATCTGCCGCAAGAGGAAGTGCGCCTGCGGGTTCTTCTGGCAGCTCCTGGGGAGATCACCGAGACTGACGTGGATCTGGCAGCAGCCAGCGACGCCATTATCTTGGGCTTTAACACCACCTTTGCCCCTGGCGCGCGGCGGGCTGCCGACGAGAAGGGGGTCGATGTGCGCGAATACGACATCATCTACAACCTGCTGGACGACCTGCGGGCAGCCATGGAAGGCCTGCTGGAGCCGGAGGAGGTAGAAGAGCCGCTGGGCCAGGCGGAAGTGCGCAAAGTCATCCCCATCAGCCGCGGCACCGTTGCCGGCAGCTACGTGCTCTCCGGCAAAGTGCAGCGCAATGCCCTGGTGCGGGTTCGCCGCAAAGGAGAGGTAGTCTACGAGGGGCGCCTCGACTCTCTCAGACGCTTCAAGGACGACGTGCGGGAGGTAACTGCCGGCTTCGAGTGTGGGATCGCCATCGAGAAGTTCGACGCCTGGCAAGAAGGGGACATTATCGAGGTCTACCAGATGGTTACCAAGCGGCGGACCCTAGCGCCTGCCTAGTCATTTGGGCGGCCTAGAGTCTCTGGGATCCCTCCCAGGGGGAGGACTTGCTTGAGAACACTGGAGGCAGTTGTCAAGGGGAAAGGAGGAATGCAACGGAGCCAGCGATTGAGTCAGATGTTGTTTGTAACCCTGCGGGAGGATCCTGCCGAAGCAGAGCTGGCCAGCCACAAGCTGCTGCTGCGAGGCGGCTTTATCCGGCGGCTCTCCTCCGGGATCTACACCTATCTGCCCCTGCTCTGGCGGGTGCTGCAGAAGATCTCGAACATCATTCGGGAAGAGATGAACGCCATTGGGGCCCAGGAGTGTCTCTTGCCCCAGTTGCAGCCAGCGGAGATCTGGCGGGAGTCGGGCCGCTGGGAGGTATATACCCAGGCAGAAGGGATCATGTTTGCCCTCGAAGACCGCCAGGGGCGCGAGCTGGCCCTGGGCCCCACCCACGAAGAGGTGATTACCCTGCTGGCCCGGGATCTCATCCGCTCCTATCGCCAGTTGCCGCAAATCCTCTATCAAATCCAGACCAAGTTCCGCGACGAGATCCGACCTCGCTTTGGCTTGCTGCGGGGCCGGGAATTCCTCATGAAAGACGCCTACTCCTTCCACGCCACTGAAGAGAGCCTGCGCCAGACCTACCAGGATATGTACCGCGCCTACAGCCGCATCCTGCGTCGCTGCGGGCTACAGTTTCGCGTGGTGGAGGCCGATGCTGGCGCCATTGGCGGGCCCTCGGCAATGTCCCAGGAGTTCATGGTGCTGGCTTCTGCCGGGGAAGACGAGATCCTCTACACCCCCGATGGCTCCTATGCTGCCAATGTGGAGAAAGCCGTCTCCCTTCCGCCGCCGGCAGCCGAGTCTCCCTACACAGCCTTCCAGGTTCTGGATACGCCGGGAACGGAAACCATCGAGAAGCTGGCGGCTTTCTTGAAGATCTCCCCCACTTTGATCGTCAAGAATGTGCTCTACCAGGCCCTTTACGACAACGGCCTGCGGGTGGTGGTTTTGCTCAGCATCCGCGGGGATCAAGAGGTCAATGAAGTGAAGTTGGCCAACCACCTCAACCGTCTGGCGGAGCGCTACCAAGCCAAGAAGCTGCTCAAACTCACTTTGGCAGGTGCTGAGATCCAAAAAAGCTGGCAAGGGGATCCGGTTCCCGTGGGCTACATTGCCCCTGACCTGCCCGATAGCTGCCTGGGCCCGCAGGAACACTTTGCCCCCAAGATTTTGCGCCTAGCTGACCAGACAGCAGCCTCGCTGAAGAACTTTGTAACTGGCAGCAACCAGGTGGGGCGACACGTGGTGGGAGCCAACTGGGGGGAGCAGTACCCCTTGCCGGAGGTGGTTGACGTGCGCAAAGCCCAACCAGGAGATCGCTGTCTATTCAACCCTGACCAGGTGCTCCAGGGGGCAAGGGGCATTGAGGTTGGCCATATCTTCCAGTTGGGCCTCAAGTTCTCGCTGCCGCTGCGGGCTACCTTTGCCGACGAGCACGGCGTTGAGCAGCCGCTGTGGATGGGCTGCTATGGCATTGGGGTATCGCGACTAGCCCAGGCGGCGGTGGAACAGTCCCATGACGCCAACGGCATCATCTGGCCGGTGGCCATTGCCCCCTACCACGTGGTGGTGGTAGTGCCCAACACTGCTGACCCGGAGCAGATGCAGGTGGCAGAAAAATTGGTGCAAGAGCTGGACGCTGCCGGTATCGAAACCCTCTGGGACGACCGAGATGAGCGAGCCGGCGTCAAGTTTAAAGATGCCGATCTCATCGGGATCCCCTATCGCCTGACTACGGGGCGCAGCCTCAAGCAGGGCAAGGTGGAATTGGCGGAACGGGCCACCGGTCAGGCCGTGGATCTTCCCATCGAAGCGGTGGTGGCTACCCTGAAAGAGCGCCTTGCTGCTGCTCTAGCGGTGCCCGACTGAGGAGTTGCCTTGCAGCGGTTTTTTCCCTATGATGGGATATGTCTCGATCCTCGGTAGCTCAGCGGTAGAGCGGTCGGCTGTTAACCGATTGGTCGCAAGTTCGAATCTTGCCCGAGGAGCTTGCTAGCTGAAATCTCAAGCCAGGGGGTATAATGCCCTCTGGCTGTTTCTCCGTCACGTCTTCCGAGGGTATTGGCTGTGATCGACCTGTCGCGGATCCCTGCCCAACCAGAGCCAGGCCTGCTCAACCTTTTGATCGAGATCCCTGGCGGCAGTAAGAACAAGTACGAGTTTGACAAAGAGATGGGCGTGATGATCCTAGACCGGGTGCTCTACTCCTCGGTGCAGTACCCCTACGACTACGGCTTTGTGCCCAACACGCGGGCAGGGGACGGGGATCCCTTGGATGGCCTGGTGATCATGGATCAGCCGACCTTTCCGGGGTGTGTGATTGCGGTGCGCCCGCTGGGCATGCTGCAGATGATCGACGCGGGGGAGCCGGATGAGAAGTTGCTGTGTGTGCCGGCTAAGGATCCTCGCTACGCTTCTGTAACCAAGTTGGAAGATATTGCCCAGCACCGCCTGGACGAGATTGCCGAGTTTTTTGCCACCTACAAGCGCTTGGAGAAGAAAGAAACCCAGATTCTGGGCTGGAAAGGCCTGGCCGAAACCGAGGCCGTTATCGCCAGCAGCATTGCCGCCTGCCAACAGCCCAAGTAGCTCCCCAGGCTTTCCAGGCTAGAGCTGCCGCTGAGGGCGCTGCCCAGCCGGCGTCAAGTTCTCCAGGTTCTTTGAGCTAGCCTAGGTTTAGACGCGACGGCTTCTTCTATGGCGGATATCCTTTACCACCTGGAGCAGTGGGCAGCGGAGCTGGTTCAAGGTCAATTGCAGCACCTTTCTCCCCTGAGCCTGCTGGCAGTGGGTCTAGCAGGTCTGGTTACCAGCCTCTCCCCCTGTATGCTCTCCATGGTGCCGGTAACCATCGGCTACATCGGCGGCTACACTCCCAGCGCCCCCGCAGCGGCCGGAGAGGTGCGCCGGCAGGTCTGGGTGCAATCCCTGGGCTTTGCCGTTGGTCTGGCTTTGACCCTCAGCCTGCTGGGCTTGGGAGCAGCCTTGCTAGGCCGGGTTTACGGACAAACCACCCCCTTTGGATCCCTAGTAGCGGGCGGGCTCGCCATCCTCATGGGCCTGAACTTGCTGGAGGTCATCCCCTTGCGCTTTCCCAGTTGGTTTAACGGGTTGGAGATCCCTGGCGAGTGGCCCAGACTAGGCCGGTCGGTGTTGCTGGGATCCACCTTTGGTCTAGCAGCCTCTCCCTGCAGTACACCAGTTTTGGTGGCCTTGCTAGGCTGGGTCTCCACCACAGGGCAGCCCTGGGTGGGGGGTGGGCTACTGCTGACCTACGCCCTGGGGCTGGTCTTGCCGCTGCTGTTGGCGGGGGTGTTTACCGGCGCGATTAAGCAACTGCTGGCCCTGCGGCGCTGGTCGGGCTGGCTTACCTATGCCAGTGGCCTGGTGCTGGTGGGGTTCGGCACCGTCACCATCCTCTCGGCTTGGACCTAGGGGAGCTTGTATGTCCAAGGATTCTGCCCTGCTGGCGCGGTGGCTTTCCCCCCTGCGGCGCTATCTGCGCCATGAACTGCTGCCGCTGCTGGCGGATTTGCGGCTAGCCATCGGCCTTCTCTTGGCAATTGCTGTTTTCAGTGCCATCGGCACGGTAATCGAGCAAGAGGAAACGGTGGCCTTCTATCAGGCCCACTACCCTGAGCAGCCGGCCCTGTTTGGCTTTCTCACCTGGCGGCTGATCCTCAAGCTGGGGCTGGATCACGTCTATCGCACCCCTTGGTTTCTGGCTCTTTTGATCCTACTTGGCAGCAGCCTGGCTGCCTGTTCTCTCACGCGCCAATGGCCGATGCTCAAGGCGGCCCGTCGCTGGAGCTACCTCACCCGCCCCCCTGCCTTCCAGCGGCTGCCCTTTTGGACCTATCTGCCCAAGCAATCCCTGCAAGGATTGCCGCAGCGGCTGCGCCAAGGGGGCTACGCTGTGTTTCAGGAGGGATCCTGCCTCTATGCCCGCAAGGGGTTGATTGGGCGGTTCGGCCCCATCCTGGTGCACGTCAGCCTGCTGCTCATCCTGTTGGGGGCCATCTGGGGCAGCCTTGCTGGCTTCAAGGCCCAGGAGCTGATCCCCAGCGGCGGGGTTGCCGCCATTGAACACATCACCGGCGCAGGGGATCTGGCTCGTCTGCCCACCTGGCAGATTCGGGTCAACCGCTTCTGGATTGACTATGCTCCCGACGGGCGGGTGAAGCAGTTTTATTCTGACCTCTCCATTCTGGAGGGGGGCCAGGAGGTCAAACGCCAGACCCTCTCTGTCAACCATCCCCTCTCCTACCAGGGTGTGACCCTCTACCAGGCCGACTGGAGCATCGATAGCATCCGCATCCGCCTCAACAACAGCCCCCCCTTCCAGATCCCAGTGGTGCGGGTGCCCAACCAGGCGGGCAACAAGCTCTGGGGCGCTTTTATCCCCACCCGGCCGGATCTTAGCGAGGGCCTGACGCTGTTGCTGCCGGATCTGCAGGGGACAGCTCTCCTCTACGACACCGAGGGCCAGTGGATAGGATCCCTGCGCCAGGGCATGAGTCTAGCTCTCGACGAAGTTGCCCCGCAGCGCTTCCCCAACCGCCTTACCCTGCACCTGGATGAGGTTATCGGTGCAACCGGCTTGCAGATTAAATCGGATCCAGGGATCCCCCTTGTCTACCTTGGGTTTGGGCTGCTGATGCTGGGAGTGGTGATGAGCTATTTCAGCTACAGCCAGGTTTGGGCCCTGGAGACGGAGGCAGGACTCTACCTAGGGGGCAAAACCAACCGCGCCCTAGTGACCTTCGAGCAGGAGTTTGCCCGCCTGGTGGAGCAGCAAAGGCTTGCCTCCTTTCCTTCTGGGGAGAAAGAGTCTCGCCCTGCCGAGGCCAGCCTCTAGGCTCTCTGCCTACAAAAGAAGTCTTGGGGCAACTATGGCTTTTTCTCCTGCGCTGGCGGCTTTTCTTTCCAGCCAAGCCACTGCTATCCCCATCCAAACTCCCTCGACCGTTGCGGAACTGGCTCAAATCCTCAGGGAGTGCCAGGGGCGGAAGGTGCTGCCGCTGGGGCAGGGGAGCAAGTGGGGATGGGCCCCTTGCCTGGAAACAGTGGATCTCATCCTCTCCACCCGGGGGCTGCGCCGCCTCATTGACCATGCGGCTGCCGACCTGACCGTAACAGTAGAGGCCGGCATGACCTTGGCGGAGCTGCAGCAGATCCTGGCCGAGCAAGGGCAATGGTGGCCGGTGGATCCCCTTTACCCTGACTGGGCCACAGTGGGCGGCATTATCGCCACCGCCGATACGGGCTCGCTGCGCTGGCGCTACGGCAGCATTGGCGACCTCGTGCTGGGCATCACCTGGGTGCGGGCCGACGGGGAGGTGGCTAAGGCGGGGGGACGGGTGGTTAAGAACGTAGCCGGTTACAACCTGACGAGGTTGTTTACTGGATCCCTGGGCAGTTTGGGGATCCTGACGCAGGTAACCCTGCGGCTCTATCCTTTGCCGGCGGCCCAAGCAACCTTGCTGGCCACAGGAGCCCTGGCCGACTTGGAGGTCCTGGCTCGGCAGGTGCTGAATGCGCCGGTCAGCCCAGCGGGGGTGGATCTCTGGCTAAGGGGGGAGGGATCCCAGCTCTGGATCCACTTCCACGGCTCGGAGCGGGTAGTTGCCCAACAGACGGCTCTGGTGCAGCGGCTAGCTCCTGCAGGATTGAGCTGGCAAGAGGTAAGGCCTGGGGCTCCGCCTCTGCCCTTGCCCCGTTCGGGGATGGTGTTGGCCAAGTTTGGCTGCCCGCCCAGCCAAAGCCTGGCAACTCTGGAGCAGTTCCAATCCCTTTTCCCTAGCGCCCAGGTGCAACTGCACCGCGGCTGCGGATTGGGGCGAGCCTGGATCCCTCAGCCTGAGCAGGGATCTCTGCTGCAACTGCAGTGCCATCTCCAGGCTGCGGGGGGGTTTCTTGTGCTCTTGGAGGCGCCGCCGGCTCTAAAAACCGCCCTAGCCCCCAACTTTGGCCCGACAGCAACCTTGATGCAGAGGCTGAAGCAGCAGTTTGACCCGGCTGGAATTTTCGGCCCCCGTTTAGTCTAACTGCTTAGGAGCGCCCTCCCCTCCCCAACATCTCCAGCAAGGTTCTAGCAGCATCTTGGCCAGAGAGCCAGGCCCCTTCTACGCGACCTCCAGCGCACCAATCGCCAGCGCACACCAGGGGGAGTCTCTTGCCGGAACCCGTAGGAACGTAGGTGCCAAGGCTGGCTAGACCTATCGCCTCCCCAGGAAGAGCGTAGCGCCAGCGGTGAACCTGGATCCACTGCGGCGAGGCCAGCCAGGATCCCAAGCGCTGGGCGGCATGGGCCAGCAGCTCTCGACCGGCCTTTTCCAGCTCCTCAGGCGCGGCCTCGAGATACAGCGACGACCACTCCGCTCCCCCGTGCAAAACCACCAGCGGCGGCAGGGGCTGGGGCCGCTTGCTGCTGTCTAGGGCCACCCAAGCCAATAGGGGATCGTCCAAACCCTTGATCCCTTTCCAGGGGGGCAGCGGCGTGTCTTCGGCGTAGCTGGCCAACACGGCAACGCAAGGCTGGTAGGCAGCGGATTCCAAAAGGGATAACAGGTTGTCCCCAGGAGCAATCTTTCCTCGCAGCAAAGGCAGCAACTGGGGAGCGGGGATGGCCATCACCAGGGCCGCAGCCTCGTAGCACTGGCCATCTTCGGCTTGCACTTGCCAACTGGTTGGCTGGGGCTCGAGGCCCACTACCCGAGTTTGGGTGTAAACCGCTAGGGGAGCAGCTAGCTGCTTAGCCAGCGCCGTCATGCCCTGGGGAGAGACATAGCGCGGCTTCTGGTCGTTGGCATTTTCTAGGTGCAGCCCTTCCTGATCCAGCAGATGCAAGGAACGAGTCCACTCCCTCAGCAGTCCTAGGCCCAGGAGCTCCCTGACCCAGCGATAGAAGCCATCGGAATTGGCAGTCAGGTACTGCGCTCCGTGATCTACGGGCACTGTCTGTCCAGCGTGCTGAACCCGTCGAGTGGCCATGCGCCCGCCAAGGCCTGCCGATTTCTCCAGTACCAGAACCTGCAGCCCTGCCCGCAACAGTTGCCGTGCGCAGGTTAAGCCGGCCACCCCTGCTCCGACAACAATGACATCCGCTGACTTCCGGTCAGCCAGCGCAGACGACGGCCCTGCCTCTGGGGGATTTGCGTCCGACATACAGGGAGTCTAGGAGCTGCCAACGGATCCTAGCTGTTGCTCTTGCCAAAGGGGTTGTTACCCCTCTCGCCAAAGAGCTTGGCTTCCCCCTTGATGGCAGCCTTGATGATGTTGTAAGCGGCCCAGCTTACAGCTAAAACAACAGGAGCCAGAATGAGCAGGGGACGGAGATCCATCTCCATAAGCCTTATCCTCTCCAAGGGCAACACAACCTACGTCCAGGATAAACCCAATTGACATTCCCCCCAGCCCCCAAGGGCGGGGATGCTTTCAAGGGTGCGCTGGGCAACACCTCCTCTATGGCGCTGAAGCCTGCTTGCGCTCCTTGGGCCCTGGGCCTTAGCTGGCGGCAGCCTTGGTTAAGCCGGCTCCGCTTTTGACGCTAGGGATCCCTGCGGACGGATAAGCTCGATCGGCAGGCCATCGGGATCGGCAATGAAAGCCACCTCGTAGGTTTGAGACCCAATTTTCTGGCATTGAGGCGGCAACACCACGGTTAGGGGCCCTTGCGCTTGTAAATGCTCTAGGTAGGTGGCCAGGGATCCCCATTCGGGGCCCACCTCAAAAGAGGGGTGGTAGTAGCCCACATAGTGGGGATCCCCAAAGGGATCGGGGGCAGGGTGGGGCTGGGGTACCTGAATCAGCTCCAGGCGGCCCCAGGGACCGCGCATCCAGCAGGCCAAAGTGATCCCGGCAGTGAACCGTTCTTCCACCTTAAAGCCCAGCCTCTCGTAGAAGGCCATGGAGCGGAAGATATCGGCGGTGCGAATTGAAAGGTGGTGCATGGTCAGGAGTGTCCCCAGATCTGGCAACTGGAGTCTCAGGAGGAGGCCTAGCGAAAGCTGCCTAGTCAAGCGCAGACAGACTTGCTACGCTCCAGAGAAGAGTCCCTAACTCTTGAGCAACTCTTACAGCACGCCCTAGCCCGCCAAAAGTGGGGGGCGCGGCAGCCGCAGTCAGTCTTTTTAGACCTCATCATGCCCAAGCTGGTCATTGTTGAATCTCCTACCAAAGCTCGTACCATCCGCAGCTTCTTGCCCGCCGACTATGAGGTGCAGGCCTCAATGGGGCATGTGCGCGATCTGCCCGAGTCGGCTGCCGACATTCCCGAGGAGGTGAAGGATCAAGAGTGGAGCCGCCTAGGGGTCAATGTCCACGCTAACTTCGAGCCTCTCTACGTGATCCCCAAAGACAAAAGAAAGGTGGTCAAGGAGCTGAAGGAGGCGCTCAAGAAAGCAGATGAGCTGATCCTGGCCACCGACGAAGACCGGGAGGGAGAAAGCATCAGTTGGCACCTGCAACAGGTGTTGCAGCCCAAGGTGCCTACCCGCCGCATGGTGTTCCACGAGATCACCCGCGAGGCCATTCAGGAGGCCCTGCAAAATTGTCGCGAGGTGAACGAGCAGCTGGTGCGGGCCCAAGAGACCCGCCGCATCCTGGATCGCCTGGTGGGCTACACTCTGTCGCCGCTGCTGTGGAAAAAGATTGGCCCCAAGCTCTCAGCCGGGCGGGTGCAGTCGGTGGCGGTTAAGCTCTTGGTGGATCGGGAGCGGGAGCGGCGGGCCTTCAAGAAAGCCTTCTACTGGGATCTCCGAGCAGAGCTGCAGTCAAAGGGCGCTGGTTCAGCAACGGTTTTCCCGGCAGAGCTGGTGAGCCTGGGTGGCAAGCGGCTAGCCAGTGGACAAGACTTCGATCCCAGCACGGGGCAGCTGATAGCCGGGCGAGAGGTAGTGCTCTTGGATCAAGCCCAGGCGGAGTCCCTGCGGGAGCGCTTAGTGGGGAAAGTCTGGGTGGTCAGCTCTGTAGAAGAGCGCCCCTCCATCCGCAAGCCCGCCCCTCCCTTCACCACCTCCACGCTGCAACAAGAGGCCAACCGCAAGCTGCGCCTGTCAGCCCAGCAGACGATGCGCATTGCCCAAAAGCTCTACGAGGAGGGCTACATCACCTACATGCGCACCGACTCGGTGCATTTGTCAGAGCAGGCCATCCGTGCTGCCCGCGCCTGCGTGGAGGCGATGTACGGCAAGGAGTACCTCAGCCCTGAGCCGCGGCAGTACACCACTACAACCAAAGGGGCCCAAGAAGCCCACGAGGCCATTCGCCCTGCTGGCTCGGAGTTTCGCCTGCCCAGCCAAACCCCGCTCACGGGGCAGGAGCTGGCCCTCTACGACCTCATCTGGAAGCGTACCGTCGCTAGCCAAATGGCTGAGGCGCGGCAAACCCACACGGTTGTGCTCATTACAGTCGACGAGGCGGTATTCCGGGCCAGCGGCAAGCGCATTGACTTCCCCGGCTTCTTCCGCGCCTACGTAGAGGGATCCGACGACCCAGAGGCGGCTTTGGAAGATCAAGAGGTGCACCTGCCCCTGCTGCAGGTAGGGGAGCAAGTGGACTGCCTGCGGCTGGAGCCGGTGGTTCATGAAACCCAACCTCCGCCCCGCTACACCGAAGCCTCCCTGGTGAAGGTGTTGGAAAAGGAGGGCATTGGCCGGCCCAGCACCTATGCCACCATCCTGAGTACCATCCAGAGTCGGGGCTACGTGAGGTTGATGGGAAGCGCCCTTGTGCCCACCTACACGGCCTTTGCCGTTACCGAGCTGCTGGAAAAATACTTCCCCAACCTCGTCAACGTCCACTTCACTGCCGAGATGGAGCAAACCCTGGACGACATCGCCTCCGGCCAGGCAGAGTGGCTGCCCTATTTGCGCCACTTCTTCCTGGGTGAGCAGGGCCTTGAGGGGCAAGTGAAGGCACGGGAGCTAGAAATTGACCCCAACCTGGCTCGCTCCATTCACCTAGAAAACCTGCCCGCCAAGATTGGTATTGGCCCCTACGGACCCTATGTGGTGGTCGAAACCGAAGCAGGAGAGGTACGTGCCAACCTACCTGAGGATATTCCCCCTGCCGACTTGACCCTTGAACACATCGAGGAGCTTATCCGGCGCAAGCAGGAAGGCCCCAAGCCCATCGCCTTCCACCCAGAGACCCAAGAGCCGATCTATGTGATCCCGCAGGGCCCCTACGGACCCTATGTGCAGTTGGGGGAAGTTTCTGAGGAAAACCAAAAGCCTAAGCGCGTCTCCCTGCCCAAAGGGCTAAAGCCGGAGGACGTCACTCCAGAGATTGCCCTGGGGTTGCTCAGCCTACCCCGTACGTTGGGCGAACACCCCAAATCGGGGAAAAAGGTGCAGGCCGGTATTGGCCGCTTCGGCCCCTACGTGGCTTGCGACGGGGAGTTTCGCTCGCTGCCCCCCGATGAGAATGTCCTGACCATTAGCTTGGAGCGGGCCCTGGAGCTGTTGGCCCAGCCCAAAAAGAGCCGCAGTCGCGCCTCGGCCAAACCCCTAGGCGAGCTGGGATCCCACCCCGAGGATGGCAAGCCCGTAACTCTCCACGACGGCCCCTATGGGCTCTACGTCAAGCACGGCAAAGTCAACGCCTCGCTGCCCAAAGATCTCTCCCCTGCAGCCGTGACCCTGGAGATGGCTCTGGAACTGCTGGCAGAAAAAGAGGGCAAGGGCCAGGCAAAAGCCAGCCGACCAGCGGCGGCCAAGCGGGCCAAGAAGGCTGAAGCTGCTCCCCAGAAGCAACAATCCCCTCCCACCCTGCTGGAGGCTGTCCCCAAAGCTCGGGCTTGAGCGGTGGGGGTAGGGGCAACTTGCTGGCTAACTCGGCTTGTTCTGCAAGGAAACTAAGCAGCTTGTTCAAAAATGCTCCGAACCAAGCTGCTAATGATGGAGAGGGCAATTGCCCCAACCAGTGCCCAGCCGAAGTTGTCAACCTTGAAGGCGTCACCGGCAAGCTTGTCGGCAATGAGCAAGCAAATGGCGTTCAAAATTAGGGAAAACAGACCAAAAGTGAAGATCGTAAGCGGTAGGGTAATCAACTGCAGGAGTGGCTTCACCAAGCTATTCACCAAACCAATGGCTAGCGCCGCTACCAAGGCGCCTCCAAACCCGGAGACGTGGATCCCAGGCAAAAGCCAAGCCAAGATCATCACGCTCAAGGCCGACATCAGCCAGGTGGCTAAAAGAGCTGCCATACCTTCTCCCTTCCCTCGCTGGGGTAGCCGTTTCGCCCTCTATGCTATTTCAATGTGAGACATCTCGGAGGCCGGCAGCTCCTCGGGACTGTACGTTTGCAGGGCCAAGGCATGGATGCTCTGCCCCATCTGCTCGGCTAGGGCGGCGTACACTAGGCGATGGCGCTGCAAAAGCGTTTTGCCAGTAAAAAGAGGCGACACCACCTGTACGCGGTAGTGTCCTCCCACTCCCTGGTGCCGTCCCCTATGGCCAGCATGGCGGTGCGACTCGTCCTCCACGTGGACGTAGAGAGCTTGCAGCTTTTCAGCCAGGAGCTGCCGCAGGCCATCCAAGGTGAGCATGGGATCCCTCAAGGTTAAGGATCAGCCTTGGCAAAGGCGGCTTCCACCAGGGGGCGCAGCTCGTTGCGGGCATGCATCTCCTGGAGAATGTCACAGCCGCCAATGAACTCCCCGTTGATATAGATTTGTGGGAGGGTTGGCCAGTTGGAAAACTCTTTGATCCCTTGCCGAAGTTCCGGATCCTCGAGCACGTTAATGGCTGTGTAGGGGAAGCCCAAGCTGTCCAAAATGCGCACAGCTGTGTAGGAAAACCCACACATGGGCATTTCCGGGGTGCCCTTCATGTAGATCAGCACCTTGTGGGTGCGAATTTGCTCGCGGATTTTCTCTTCCAAAAGAGGGTCTAGCATAGCCGCCTGCAAGTTAAGCACTAGCCGTGATCTCATTTTCGTTCACTTCTAGGTGGCTTGACATTCTCCCTGCCCTTTGGGGCAGGGATTCTTTCTCAGACAGCAGGATGCCTCCTACTGGCTGAGCTACAAAGCGCTCCGCGCCGCCGTAGGCGAAAGAGCATGAGGCTTAAACCTCAACCCTATGGGGGATGCCATAGCCCCAACTACTGGGCCTAAGCCCAGATACGTTTAGCCGTGCGCTGCACCCTCCTATGAATGGGTGGAGCAATTCTCGCATTCTAGCAAAAGCCGCCCTCTCGCGCTCTTCGGGCCGGAGGCCTTAAGGGCGGGGCTTGAACCCAGTTTTCTTGGTCAACAGGTGTAGGCTGCCAGGGATCCCTCCCACTGGCAACAAAAAGTGCTAGAAGGGGAGAAGTGGAGGTTCCCTATCGGAGACCGTTCATGCTGACTGAGGCCAAGCAGTCGGCGGCAGAAAGCTCCCAACTAGACAGAGGTGAGGCTCCCCCCTCCAGCCAGCCAAAGCCAAAGCTGGGGTTCTGGCAGCAATTTTGGGAAGATGTCGACTGTGTCTTTGAGCGGGATCCGGCAGCTCGCAACCGCTGGGAGGTCCTCCTCACCTACCCAGGCGTCCATGCCTTGTTTCTGCACCGCATCGCCCATTGGCTGTGGCAGCGGCGCTGCTTCTTGCTGGCCCGGCTGATCAGTTCTATTTCCCGCTCCCTCACCTTGATTGAAATTCACCCAGCAGCCCGGATTGGACGGCGCTTTTTCATCGACCATGGCTGCGGCGTGGTCATCGGCGAGACTGCGGAAATTGGCGACGATGTTACCATCTATCACGGCGTTACCTTGGGGGGCACCTCTTGGACAAAGGGCAAACGGCATCCTACCCTGGAAGACGGGGTAATCGTAGGCACAGGAGCGAAAATCCTTGGCCCAGTCCGCATTGGCGCCAGAGCCCGCATTGGAGCCAACGCCGTCGTGATTCACGATGTGCCCCCTGGGATGACGGTGGTTGGGATCCCAGGCCGGGCAGTCCTCCCACCCCATCAGCGCCGCATCCCCGCCCACGGCATTGACCTCGACCACCACCTCATGCCCGACCCGGTAGGACGGGCAATTGAGCAGTTGCTGCACCGCATTCAAGAGCTGGAAGCCGAGGTAGCCCACCTCAAGCAAGAGCGGGA
>NZ_JANSJL010000109.1:8776-22257 GCF_047502745.1 Synechococcus sp. F70.1 | reverse complement strand
AAAACACCCATGGCCTGTAACGACTGCCCCCGTGGGCTTAGCTATGTTAGCAGGCCGTGGGAGGGCTGGACTGGGGCTAATTGAGCCCAAAACTGTGCCTGAGCACGCGAAAGGCCAAAGCTGGGCTCTGCTCTTTGCCATAGGAAGATTGGGTAGAGACCGAGAGGGTCAGCCGCCGTTTGCTGCGGGTGATGCCCACATACAGCAGCCGCAACCGCTCGGCAGCCAAGTCCAAAAAGGCCTGTTCGGTAGGAGAGTTGGCCTGCAGATCCCAGTAGCTTCTGGGGCTGAGCTGCCGCAACTGGGCTACGGCTTCTGCCTTCATATCGACGTCTTCCAAAAACCTCAGCCCCACCGGTCGCTCCTCGTAGTGGGTAGGAAACTCGTAGGCCGACACCTGGGGGATGAAAACCTGATCCCACTCCAAACCCTTGGCCCGGTGCAGAGTGGCAACCGTGATCGTGCCCGGCTCGGGGTTGAAGGCCAAGATCTCCGAGGGCAGGTTGTGGAGGCGGCGATCCAGAATTACCTGAAACTCCTGGGCAACTTCTTGCCAATCGGTCTCGGGCAGGGATCCCAGCACCTGCTCCAGCTGGTTGAGGACATAGCAGCCCACAAACAGCTCTTCCGGCTTGCGGTAGAGGCTTTGGACAATGACATTCAGCACCTCCGGCCAGGGAGACCGCCCGGCCCGCAGCCAACTGGCCAGGGTGCGCAGCAAGCGGCCCAAGTTCTGCCAAGAGGGGCTCTCAGGCAGCACGGGAGCTGGATCAAACTGGGGAAAGAGCAGCCGCTCTGGCAGCGAGGCGCGGATCCAGCCCAGCATCGGCTCCAGATCAGTTCGCGGGATCCCGGCCCAATCGGCCAGGCGATCCACTGCCGCAGCCAGGCGAGCAGAGGAAGTGGGCTCGGCCAACCAGTCAATTACCCCCTTGAGCTGCAGCAGCACCCGTCGCTGGCTGGGGCTGCCCCGCAACAGGTCGACAACCCGCTCCCCTCCCATTTCCCGCAGGTAGTCGAGGGCCTTGCCCCCCAGCTCGTTGGTGGTCACCAGAATAGCCACTGTCTGGTCAGGGAAGGTTTGGGCGGCTGCCAGAGCCCACTGGGCCACCTCCTGCAGCTCCCGCTCGGGAGTGCCGCTGACGCAGCGAAACTCCACCTGTCCTTCGCTGGCTGGGGGATTTGGGCTGCCGGCACTGGCTGGGCGAATAGGCTGGGGGGCCAGGGCAGTGCGCAGGGCTGGGATTGGGTGTTCCCGAGTAACCCAGTCCACCAGGCGGTTGGCTAGCTCCAGGATCTGGGGAGCGCTGCGGCTGGACTCCTGTAGGGAGATGATTTGGGGGCTGGCCTGACAAAAGGCGCGAAACAGCCGTGGCTCAGCCGTGGTGAAGGTGCCCATGATGCTCTGGTTGGGATCCCCTACCCGCACCAGGTTGCCCGTGCGCTGGCTGAGCAGCCGCAGCAGCTCTTCCTGCAGGGGGGAGCTGTCCTGGGCCTCGTCCTCGAACAGGTAGTCGTACCAGCTTTGCACCTGCTGCCGCAGCTCCGCGTCGCGCTCCAGCAGATCCATGGCCTGCCAGCCCAGGTCGTCGTAGTCCAGCTGGCCGCGGCGGCGCAGCTCCGCTTGGTAGGCATCGTACACAGGAGCCGCCCAGCCTAGGTAGCCCTCGCGAGGGAGCGCCTCCGGGCCTAGGCGGAGATTCTTGGCCGTGCTAATTACCGCCTGCACCATCTCCTGGAAGCTGCGCCGGAACCGCCGCCGGTTTTGGGCTACCTTTTGGGGGAAATTCTCATCCGTAGGGATCAAGGGCTCCCAGAGGTGGGTGTGGGAGTTGAGCCAGGCGCGGCAAAGGCGGGTGAGGAGGCGCTCCTGCTCATACCCCTCCAAGATGGACAGCTCTTCCCAAGGGCCTGGGGCCTCCCGCAACACCCGCAGTGCCAGCGAATGCAAGGTAAAGGCTTGGGTAAAGCGATCTGGGTAGCCCGCCTCCTGCAGGCGTTGGTTGATACGGTGCAGCAAGTTAACCCGCGCCGAACGCATGTAGGTAAACACCCCAATGCGCTCCGGTGGGACGCCGCGCTTGAGGATGAGATCGACAATTAGCAGCTCCAGGATAAACGTCTTGCCGCTTCCCGGAACAGCAGCAATCCCCAGCTGCCCCGATTGATAGGCCAAGACCTGTTGCTGCTCTGGACGTAGGATGAGCTGGGGGAAAGGAGAAGCTGCCACGCCCTGCCTCCCTGCCTAGTTGAGGATAAAGGTCTCGATGGCCACCGCCACCCCATCTTCAGTAACAGGAGGGGCAACCCAATCGGCATAGGGCAGCAAGGCCGGCGAGGCATTCCCCATGGCTACCCCGATCCCTGCATACCGCAGCATCTCGATGTCGTTGTCGCCATCGCCAATGGCCATGACCTGCTCTGCCGACACCCCCAACACCTCTTCTGCCAAAAAGCGCACTGCATTGCCCTTGTTGACTGCCGGGTGGGTGGCTTCCAAGAAAATGGGCTCTGACCGCGTGAGGTAGAGCTGCTCGGGAGAATACCGCTGCCGCAGGGATCTCTGGAGTTCCTGCAAAAACTCCGTATCTTCCGAAACCACCAGGATCTTGGTGGGTCTTTGCCCATATTGGGCAGGAGAAAAGATCTGAAATGGCACCTGCGAGCGCTCGGCATAGGCGCGGCTCAAGGGGTTGAGCTCCCGCAAGTAGAGCTGGTCGTCGATGTAGAGGTGCACCCCCACCGGCAGATCCTGCAGCAGCTGCAACAACTCCTCAGTCAGCGACCAGTCCAAGCACCAGTGCTTTAACGTCTTTTGGCTATCGGGATCGCGAATGAGTGCCCCCTGGTAGCTGCAGAGCGGCATATCGGCTCCAATCTCATAGTGAAATCGCTCGGCAGAACAATGCATCCGACCGGTGGCAATGGCCACCCGCACGCCTGCGGCTTTGGCCCTTTGAATGGCTTGCCGCACTGGCTCTGAAACCTGGTTGGAAGGCCCCGCCAGCGTGCCATCGATGTCCAACACCAATAGCCGAATCTTCCTCTGGGCCAAGGGCTGAAGAGATCGCTCTTGAACTGGCACTTCCACTTGCATTGCTCCTCCTCTTGACCGCCTGCCGGCCCCTATTTGCCCATGGGTTAGGGGTCTAGTGCCCATCTCTAGGGGGCTCGCTACAGATTGTAATGGCCTGTAATGCTCCAAGCTGCTGGTTAAGCGGAGCGCGTCCTTGGCCTCTAGCGCCTGAGGAGAAAGCCTACAATTGAGTAAGGACTAGCCCTGTGATGGATAAACTGTGAACATGCTGAAACACATTGGTCGCACCTGCCGCTCTCTGTTGGCTCTTGCCCTGGCTTTGATCCTGGCTTTGGCCCCTGTGAGCGCTGTCTGGGCGCGCAGCGGTGGCCGCATTGGCGGCGGCTCTTTCCGCTCCCCGACCTTCTCGGCTCCCCGCTCTGTCGGCCCTCGCTCGGCTCCCGTGTACCCCAGCTATGGCGGGGGGTTTGGCTTTCCGCTGGTGGTGCCCTTGTTTTGGGGAGGCGGTGGCAGCCTGCTGGCGTTGCTGCTCTTGATTGGGGCCGGTAGCTTTCTAGTGCGCAGCTTGGGCTCGGCTGTTGCCGAAGAAGAGGAAGTTGGCGACCCGCAGGTAACCGTTGCCCAAGTGAAGGTGGGCCTACTGGCCAGCGCCCGCCAACTGCAAAAGGAGATCAATGCGCTGGCTCTGGAAGCGGATACCCAGTCGCCAGAGGGGCTGAGCCAATTGTTGCAAGAGGTTAGCCTTGGCTTGATGCGCTACAGCGACTACTGGGCCTATGGCTATGCCGAGGCGGAGAAGCTGCCCCTCTCCCGCGCCGAATCCCTGTTCTATCAAGCCTCTTTGCAAGAGCGGAGCAAGTTTAGCGCCGAAACCCTCACCAACCGCAACAACCAGATCCAGCAGCTTCCTCAAGCAGCTCTGCGGCGGGCGGCTGCCGGGATCCCCGAGGTTGGCGAGTACCTGGTCGTCACTCTACTGGTTGCGTATCGCGGTAACTTAGGTACACTACCTGTAGTTAAGTCTGTGGCGGAGCTGCGGCAGTGGCTGATGCAGTTGGCCTCCATCCCTGCCGAGCGGATTGTGGCCATCGAGGTGCTGTGGACGCCGCAGCTAGAAGGAGACACCCTGTCGGCAGAGGCGCTGTTGACCGAGTACCCAGAAATGCGGCTCCTCTAAGGTCGCTGGGCTAGGGAGACGGCGGTTGGCGGCTGGGGTGTTTCAAGCCGCGGGCTCCTTGCCGTCCAAGGTAGGGAGGGCCTGTTTCCGTGTCTGGGTTCGATGCTTCAGCAGCCAGGAGCCGTTGTTCTCCGTGGGCCTTGTCCAGCTACACAACTCAAGCAGACTCTCTGCTGGACGAGCTCTTGGAGGAGTTGGAGCAAAGCCTAGAGGAAGAGGGGGTGGAGGAGTATCCCTATTGGGGTACCCGCCCCCCTTTGCTTCCCCGCCGTTCTTCAGCGAGAGGTGGACTGCTGCTGGGCTTGGCTTCGGCAGCCGCGCTGGTGGCAGGTCTGGCCTTCTGGATGACCCTGCGCCCGCAGCTGGTAGTTGATCCCAGCCACGAGAGGCCTGAGCCTGTCTATTCTGCTTCCCTGCCAGCCCAAGAGCTCTCCTTGGCTTCGAAGGATGAAAACCCTCCCAAGTTGCCTGAACAGGTTCCGTCTCAAGAGCCAAGAGGGAAGAAGCCAGAGGCGCCCTCGGCAAGGTTGACAGCGGCCACCAGCCCCTCTGTTGCTCTAGCAGCCGGCCCTCCCCCTTCTGCTCGCGTGTCTAATCCGCCCGCACGGATTCCGCCTCCAGCACCGCCGCAGATGAAATTGGTGGGGTTGATCCACGATCCAGGCGCTCCCAAGGCCTTGATCTTGGTGGACAAAGTGATGCGGCAGGTGCCGGTTGGCCAGACGGTGAAAGGCGAGTGGCGGGTCACCTCCATCAGCCCCCACGGGGTGGCCGTGAGCAATGGCGTCCGCAGCGTTACCCTGCAGTTGGGGTTACCTCAGTCAATTTAGGAGGGAAGCGCACAGATGGCAGTGGGCAGGCTGGGGAAAGGGAGCCGTCGCAGGGCGGGGATTGCCTGCGTGTTGGGATATGTCTGTCTCAGTCTGCTGGCCTGCCGCAGCATGCCTCCTGCACCGGAAGCCTCAAAGGGGATCCCGGCGGCCTACGCCGATCGCCCGCAGCTGCAGGGCAAGGCAGTGGTGGAACTGGAAATCGAGACCGCTGAAGGCCTAGGGCGGGTGCTTCTGGAGATCCGCGGCGATGCGGCGCCTCTTACGGCTGGCCAGTTTGTCGACTTGGTGCAGCGGGGCTTCTACAACGGCTTGACTTTCCATCGGGTGGAGAAAGATCCCCAACCGTTTGTGGTGCAGGGAGGAGATCCCCGAGGGGATGGCACCGGTGGCGCCACCGAGCCAGGCAGCAACCGCCTGCGCACTATCCCTTTGGAAATCCAGGTGCGCGGAGAACCCTACCCCCGCTACAACACTTTGATTGAGGATCCCGTAGCCCTGAGCAAGTTGGTTTTGCCCCATCGTTTGGGGGCGGTGGGCATGGCCCGCTCCAGCCCTCTGGATTCGGCCTCTTCCCAGTTCTATATCGCCCTCTCTGCTCTGCCAATTTTGGATGGGCGCTATGCCGTGTTTGGCTATGTCACCAGTGGCATGGAGTGGGTGGAGCGCATCCAGGTGGGAGATGTCATCCGCTCGGCGCGGGTACTCGAAGGGGCAGAGCTGCTGCGGGTGCCGGGAAGTCCAAAGCCAGCTGCAAACTAGGGATCCCGACCGTTCCCTTGCCAAGAGGCCGCCGTTTCCAGTTGCCAACACCCGATTGGGAAGTGTAGGCCAAGGCGCGGCTTGTCCTGCAAAAGTTATCGGCTCCCCTCCGCCGGATTTAGCGCACCAGATCGAGCAGACGGGCGAAGTAGAAGCGGGTTTGAATGGCTTGTCGTTGCTGGACTTTCCAGCCCCACCCGACAAGGTGGCTGACCAAGGTGGCCTCGCGGTGGAGGTAGGCACGGGTGGTTTTGGTGGATCCAGGGAAGAACTCCCCTACTTTCTTGAGCAGCGTCAGCCAGGGGCTTTTGGGAGCAAAGCTGAAGATCAGGCGGGACTTGGCCAGGCTGGTCAAGTGCTTAAGCATGCGCAGGGCGTCGGCTTCGGGGTAGTGGATCATCACGTCCAGGCAGATGACAACATCGTACTGCCCCGTTAGCTCCTCCAGATCCAAGACCTGAAACTGGGGGTTGTCCAGGGATCCCAGCTCAATCTGCTGCCGGCGACGTGCTTCGTTGACCATTTGTTCGGAAATGTCGCTGGCAAACACCTGCGCCCCACGAGCAGCCAGAGGCAGGCTAAGGCTGCCCACCCCACACCCGGCATCGCAAATGCGCAAACCGGAGGGATCCCCTAGCCACTGCAACACCGTTTCAATCGTGCGGGCATGGCCCAGTCGGATGTCCTTTTGGACGAAGTTAACTTCCTCCTCGCCGTAGATGCGGCGCCAGCGCTCGAAGCCAACGGTGTTGAAATAATTGCGGACAATGGTTTTTTCTTGCATAGAACTCACCGCTGCCCTGCCTTTGCAGGGAAACCCCCCTCTGCCGGGGGCCTTTCTGCCCAATTTTACCCCGAAGCCGCTGCCGCCACTTTTGGAGGCGCTGCTAAGCCAGCGTTCCTATCAGGCTGGCGAACCCAGGGGAGAAGACCGAGATGCAGGCAAGGCTGAGCGAGTTGCAGCCGCTCTCTGTAGGGCATCTTGCAAGATCCGGTCTACCAGCTCCGTAAACGTCCAGCCCAGAGCCGCCGCTGCCTCAGGACAGAGGGAGGTAGGAGTCATGCCAGGCAAGGTATTCACCTCCAGCACCCAGGGGTTCTCGTCGGCGTCCACCCGCAGATCCACCCGCGCCAAACCCTCGCACCCCAGCACCCGATAGGCCTCGAGGCCCACGGCCTCACAGCGGGCTAATCCTGACGAGCTGAGGGAACAGGGGATCAAGTGCCGCGAGCCGCCGGGGGCGTACTTGGCTTCGTAATCGTAGAAATCCCCTCGCGCCGGGATGATCTCAATGGCCGGCAGAACTTGGCCGGAGAGAATAGCAAGGGTAATCTCCTTGCCAGGAATGTAGCGCTCCAGGAAAACCCGCGCTGAGATCGAGCGGGCCAACTCCAGCCCCTGGGCAAACGACTGCTCATCCTGCACAATGCTGATCCCCAGCGTCGAGCCACTGTTGCTGGGCTTTACCACCAGCGGCGATCCCAAGCGCGCCGCACACTCAGCCCAGGAGAGCGGCTGTGCCTCATCCCAGACCAACCAGTCAGGGGTAGGGACCCCTTCGGCACGAAAGATCTGCTTGGAGACCAGCTTGTCCATAGCTAGGGCGCTGGCCAGCGGCCCGGATCCCTGGTAGGGCAGGCCCAGCCAGTCCAGCATCCCCTGCACCACACCATCCTCGCCACCCGGACCATGCAGGGCAATCCAGACGAAGTCGCAGCCAGATTCCCGTTCCTGCCAGAGACGCAGGGGCAAATCTTCCTCCGGGTCGATGAGCTTGACCCGATGCCCCAAGTCCTCCAGAGCCCGCTTGCAGGCTCTCCCTGTCACTAGGGAGATCTGCCGTTCTGCCGAACGGCCTCCCGCTAGTACAACAATGTTCATGACTCCTCCCCACCTCCAAAGCTTTCCCCAGCATTGCCCCCTCCCCTGGCTAGAGGGTGGGACGGCGGCGGCGTAAAAACTCGGGGATGTCCAATCCCCCAGAAGTCGGGGGCTCAGGCTCAGGGGGCTGCCGAGGGGGTGGCTCTGAGGAGGGCTTGCGCGTTCCCACCGAGTTGGCTGTGGAGGTCTTCGCCGCGGGAGGGCTAGCAGCCGATCGCGAGCGGTCAAAACCTGTGGCGATAACGGTGATGCGCACCTCGCCTTGCATGCGCTCGTCTTGCACCGTGCCAAAGATAATGTTGGCCTCTGGATCTACAGCCTCGGCGATGATCTCCGCTGCTACCGTTACCTCGTGCAACGACAGATCCAGTCCGCCCGTGATGTTGAAGAGTACGCCCTTGGCCCCCTCGATGGAGGTTTCCAAAAGGGGAGAGGACACAGCAGTAATGGCGGCTTCGCGGGCACGGGACTTACCGGATCCCATCCCAATGCCCATCAGGGCAGTCCCAGCATCGGCCATGACGCTGCGCACATCGGCAAAATCCACGTTGATCATGCCGGGGATGAGAATGATGTCCGAGATACCTTGCACTCCCTGGCGTAGGACATCATCGGCAACGCGAAAGGCTTCGTGCACAGGGGTTTGCTCAGAGATTACCGAGAGCAACTTGTCGTTGGGGATCACAATCAAGGTATCCACTGCCTCCTGCAGGGCTTGGATCCCTTCTTCAGCTTGCTTGGCGCGCCGCTTGCCCTCAAAAGAAAAAGGCCGCGTCACCACTCCCACGGTCAGGGCGCCGCTAGCCTTGGCAATCTGGGCCACCACCGGCGCTCCCCCTGTTCCTGTGCCCCCTCCCATGCCAGCAGCAATGAAGACCAGATCTGCCCCTTTGAGAATGGCGGCAATTTCCTCGCTGGACTCCTCGGCCGCTTTTTGACCAATGGCCGGATTGCCGCCTGCCCCTAGTCCACGAGTTAGCTTTTGCCCGATTTGCAGACGGTTTACTGTTGGCGCTGAGGATTGGGCAAGCGCCTGGGCATCGGTGTTGATGCTCCAAAACTCGACGCCCTTGAGATTACTAGCTGCCATCCGGTTGACTGCGTTGCCACCTCCTCCCCCCACCCCCACGACCTTGATTTTTGCGGCATTGCTCAGCATGCTTTCCTCTGGATAACCTGCCGCCTTAGTCTGAGCCCCGTTCCCTTCAAAGTTGGCTGCCAGCCCTTCGCCTAGGGAGGGTTGGCTGGAGCAAGAAGAAGCTGAGTGGGCCTGCCCCAGACCCTGATCAGGACTAGGGGAGGAGGTATAAGACCAACTGGATGGCATATCAGCCCTCAGGATATCTTTATTAATTATCCTAGCCAATGCTAAGCATCCTAGCCGATCCTAAGGCAACTCCCCTTCTTTGCCAATGTTAAAAACGTTTTTTGCCAGGTAACAGCTTCCAAAAGGCCTCACTGGGATAGTCTAGGCTCTTTTATGTTCGCTACTTTACTTACGCATCCCCCCTTGAAGTTGAGCTTTCTAGGAATGCTAAATTGCCTACGAACCCATATGCTCTACAGTACATAGAGCTGAAGGAGATAGACTGTTGCCCCTAAAACAGGCTGGTGTCTTCCTGTAAGCTAATCTCTGCTTAGAATACTAGCTCTTGAGGTGAACTGACTCTCGATGAGGCGGCAAATTTGCTGGGCGGCTGTGCCGTCACCGAAGGGGTTTTTGGCTTGTGCCATGCGGGCGTAGGCTTGAGGGTCGGTAAGCAACTCCCGAGCCGCCTCCAGGATCTTTTCGGGGTGGGTGCCGACCAGGCGGGCGGTGCCAGCAGCAATCGCCTCGGGGCGTTCAGTGGTTTGCCGCAGCACCAGCACCGGCTTGCCCAGGGCAGGGGCCTCTTCCTGAATGCCACCCGAATCAGTGAGAATGAAAGTACAGCGCTGCATGGCGCTTACCCAGCAGGGATAGTCCAAGGGATCAGTGAGAAAGACCCGCTCCTGGGATCCCAAGAGCGCTTGCAGGGGCTCCCGCACGACTGGGTTGGGGTGGAGAGGTAAAAGAATAGCCGTATCAGGGAACTCAGCCAAAAGTTGCAGGAGAGCCTTGGCAATGGCTTGAAGGGGATCCCCCCAGTTTTCCCGCCGGTGTATGGTAACCAGCAAAACGCGATAGCGCTCCCAGTCTAGGCCGGGGATAGGACAGGGGATCCCAAGGGAAGCCACCTGCTGTAGGGCATCGATGACGGTGTTGCCCGTGCAGTAGATGGATCCCACCACGTGGCTGCGCTTGAGGTTTTCCACGGCCTGCGGCGTGGGGGCAAAGTGGAGGGTAGCCAACTGGGAGATGAGGCGGCGGTTGGCCTCCTCGGGAAAAGGGTGGTAAAGATCGTCGGTGCGCAGGCCGGCTTCCACATGCCCCACGGGAATGCGTTGGTAAAAAGCAGCCAGGGCGGCAGCAAAGGCTGTCGTGGTGTCACCCTGAACCAAAACCAGTTGGGGCTGTTTCCCTTGCAAGTAGGGTTCTAGGCCGCGCAGGGTGGCTTCGGTAATATCAGCTAGGCTTTGGCGAGGCCGCATGATCCCCAAGTCCCAGTCCGCCTGGAGGCCAAAAAGCCGCATCACCTGATCCACCATCTCTCGGTGTTGCCCCGTCAGGACGACCTCGGTGCGCAGGTAGGGACTGGCCCGCAGGGCCTGGATCACTGGAGCCAGCTTAATGGCCTCGGGCCGCGTACCCAAGATTACAGAAACCAGAGGAGGGGAAGCCATGGGATCAAGGGCAATGGACTAATCTGCTCCGGAGGGCCTTTGGTCGGCAGGGTTCTCAACAGAGACTATAGCCGCCCTTGTCGTGAAGACCTGCCCCACTTTAGCTCTGCCAACAGGCAACCTGGTGGCAGCTCCACCTCCACACGCCCACTAGAACAGATGAAGAGGGATCCTGCAGCCCCCGAAGTCGAAGCGGAGGAACAAGAATCCCTCTCTTTAGGTTGGGTTTTAACGATCTTCTTTCAGCTTTTATCGCACAAAATGAGAGAAATGTTGGTCGTGGGAGAAGGCAAAGCTACTGCTAGGCTTAAATCCACTCCATTTCGTCACAGATGAGAGCAAACACCGTTGCGCAAGTGGCCACCAGCAGCGAGAGGAGAAGGGGCTTGCCGTGAGCTATGCAAACCCCAGCAGCCAAGGAGGCGCCAACAGCAGCAGAAAAAGTGCGGCCTGCCCAATTACCCTTGGAGGGTTTGTCAAAGGGGTTAAACTTGTTAGACATTTCAACCCAAGAGAAGGTAAAGAGTGTTTCCCAGAGTCTGTTTCAGGCTACCATCCTCAGAGGCTATTTCGGCATGATTCAGAGCTGTTCTCAATATTTCTTCGCCTAGGCTTCAATCTTTCGTAAAATTGCACTCAGGCGCTCGTAACCCTCCCGCCGCAGCCAGCTCAACTGCCGCCCTGCCTGCACTCAAGGTCTGGCGGATGACAGCAGCCACTAGCTCGTTGCTGGGAATGCTGTGGATGTGCAGCAGGGGGCGCAGAAAAACTCCCGCACCTGGCCCTCGGAGCAGGAATAGGGGCGGGCGCGGCGGCAGATACTGACAAAGCCGGCGATGGCGGCGCGGAAGTCGCTAAAACTTGGGGTTGCTGCTCCCGCAGCTGTTGGGGGAAAGACCCAAAGCTCTGGGTCGGTGAACTGGGTCAACAGGCGTGTGGCTGCGTAGCAAACCACTCCGTAGATAGAGCAGGCAGGGTCGGGAAGGCCAGGCGTTCCAGCTCAAGGACCTGGGCCACAAAGGTGGCGGCGTTGGCTTCTACCACTTCCCCCAGAGCAAAGGGGGGCAGGGAGGTGGCCTAGAATTGCATCCTGCCTCCAATATGGAGCTCCTCCTAGGGTGGGCTGAGCCAGAGTTTACGCTAGTCTGGTTGCTGGTGGCGGGCATGGGCTCGCTGCAGGGCCTGCCGCACTGCGGCAAAACCGGTTCCCCCGGGGCTAAGCCGCGCAGCCACAACCTGACGGGGATCGATGGCCGTAAAGATATCCCCCTCAAAGGCCGGGTGAAAGCTTTTCCAGCGCTCCAGGGGCAAATCCTTTAACAGGATCCCTTCCGCAAGACAGGTGCGCACAATCCGCCCCACCAGGTCGTGAGCAGTGCGAAAAGGCACTCCTTTGCGCACCAGGTAGTCGGCTACATCGGTGGCATTGGAAAAGTCTGCCTGCACCGCGGCCTCCAGGCGTTGGGTTTGGAACTGGATCCCTTCTCGCAGGAGGATCCGCATCGCCTCTAGGCAGGCTTTGACAGTATCGACAGTATCAAAAAGCCCCTCCTTGTCCTCCTGCAAGTCTTTGTTGTAGGCCAGGGGCAGCCCTTTGAGGGTAACCAGCAGGGCTTGCAGATGCCCAAACACCCGCCCGGCTTTGCCCCGCACCAGTTCTGCCACGTCGGGGTTTTTCTTCTGGGGCATAAGGCTAGAGCCGGTAGCACAGGTATCAGTGAGGGTGACAAAGCCAAACTCCTGCGAGGCCCAGAGGACAATCTCTTCCGAGAGGCGGCTGAGGTGAACCATGATCAAGCTGGCGGCGGCGTGGAACTCTACGAGGAAGTCGCGGTCGCTCACCGCATCCAGGCTGTTGGCACTGATGCGCTCAAACCCCAGCAGATGAGCAACAAACTGCCGGTCGATGGGCAGGGAAGTGCCGGCTAGCGCCCCGGATCCCAGGGGACAGACGTTGACCTCCTCCCGCACTCGCCCCAGCCTTTGCCAGTCCCGCCAGAACATCTCTTCGTAGGCCAAAAGGTGATGGGCTAGGCTAACGGGCTGGGCCCGCTGCAGGTGAGTGTAGCCGGGCAGGATTGTCTCCACGTGCTGGCTAGCCAACTCCAGCAAAACCCCTCGCAGCTCCCAGAGAGAATGGCGGATGGCGTCAATTTGATCCCGCAGGTAAAGGCGCAAGTCGGTGGCCACTTGGTCGTTGCGGGAGCGGCCGGTGTGCAGCTTTTTCCCCACCTCCCCTACCAACGCTACCAGCCGGCGCTCGACGGCGTAGTGGACATCTTCAGCCTCTGGGTCAGGCTGAAAACTCCCCTCGGCTGCCTCTTTCTGGATCTGCTCCAGCCCTTGCCGAATTTGCTCCGCCTCTTCCCGGCTCAGGATGCCGCAGGCCCCCAGCATCTGCACGTGGGCCAGGGATCCGGCCACCTCGTAGGGCAAAAGGCGAATGTCAAAGCTTATGCTGGCGTTGAAGCGGGCAATTTGGGGGTGTAGGGATCCCTCGAAGCGGCTGCTCCAGGGACGGGGGGTGGAAGGTGAGGTTGGCTCAGGCATAGGAACCAGCACCCAAAGAGATGGCTGCCGTGGAAACAAAAGCCTGCCTTGCAATGGCTAGAAGACCCCTGCCAAAGCCCACCTAGCCTTAGTGGGAGCTGGTGATGCTCTTGAGCATGTAGCCCGCCACCAGCCCTATCAGAAGCGCCCAAACTTGGCCTGATTCCACAAAGTTGTTCCAACCTTTGCGGATATCGCCCAGCACATCTTGGCGGAACACCTGGGCAACGATGGCCTTTGTCTGCAAGGCGGGCGGAGCTGGCAGGTAAGAGGAAGTGAAGTTCATGCCCATACCCCCGGTAAAGCTCAAGTAAAGACGGACGAATTCCCCTAGGTAGAGAGTACTGTAAACTCTGCGCGTCACACTAGGGCAGGTGAGGTTCCGTCCCACTAGCGCAAACGGTAGCCCTACCCTTGGCCATCCACTGGAGCTAGGCGGCCTCAGGCTCCGGCAACACCTTCAGCACCACCAGGGTGGTA
>NZ_JANSJL010000109.1:0-8676 GCF_047502745.1 Synechococcus sp. F70.1 | reverse complement strand
CTGGAGCTAGGCGGCCTCAGGCTCCGGCAACACCTTCAGCACCACCAGGGTGGTATCGTCCACCGGCATAGGTCGCAGGGAAATTTCCTCCCGGAACAGGAGCTCTAGCTCCACCGCTGGCTCTGGGACAACAAAGTGGACTCCCTGGCGGCCTCGGAAAGCATCCATCTGCGCAAAGAGACTTTCCAGGATCTCCTCTGGCGACTCGTAGCAGCTGGCAGCCCGCTGGATAGCATCCATTAGACCGGCGGTCTCCAGCCGCTCCCCGCGGGTATTGGCAACCTCAATATAGCCATCGGTGTAGTAGACTACAACATCTCCTGGCTGCAGTTGCACACAGCTTTCTGAGTATTGGCTGTGCTCCTCCAAGCCAATCAGCGCCCCTTCCGTATCCAAAGGCTGAATCTCGCGGGTGCGGGCCTGCCACCAGAGGGGAGGGTTGTGGGCGGCGTTGCCAAAGCACAGGCGACGGGAGCAGGGATCGTACTCCGAGTAAAACAGGCTGATAAAGCGACTGGAGTGTTTGAGATCGCTGTACATGGCCCGATTGAGATGTTGGAGAACGCGGGCCGGCGAGTGGCCGTTAAGAGCTTCTGCCCGCACCATGGCGCGGGTCATGCTCATGAGCAGCCCGGCAGGTACACCTTTGCCCATGACATCCCCAATGACAATCGCTAGGCGAGAGTCTGCGGAGGGCTCAGGCGGTTCCGCCCGGTTGCTGGCCGGCTCTGCAGAGGCAGGCCCCCCCGGGATCTTGATGAAATCGTAGTAGTCGCCCCCCACTTTGCTGGCTACGCGGCAGCGGGCTGCCAGTCGAATGCCCCGAACTTGGGGGTATTGGCGGGGCAACAGCTGGGTCTGGATGTAGGAGCCGATCTCCATTTCTTTTTCCAGGGCCATTCTGCGGCGCAAGGCTGTCCGCAGGCGCTCATTCTCGATGGCTACACCCGCTTGGTCAGCCACTAGGCGCAAAAGTTGCTGGCGAGGCTCGGTCCAGTGGTAGTTGGGCTGGCGGCTGAAGACGTACAAGCGACCCTGGACAGAGTTACGGATCAACAGCGGCGTGCCAAATAGGCGCCCATCCGGCCCCAGGATCTGGCGCAGACGCTCGTCCAGAAGATGTTCAAGAGCTGGGATCTTCACCGCCAGGGATCCCTCTAGTTTGAGAAGAGGCTCCTGAGCAGATAGGGCTTGGGCAATCTGCTCCATCTCGGCGCGAATCTGCTCGCGGCGCTCGAGATCGAAACAGTGCAGTTGATCCAGTTGAATAGTGCCGTTGGGGTTAAACAACACCAGCGCTCCCCCCTCAGCCCCAGTGAGTTGGCTGGCCACAAAAGCCGTGAACTCCAGGATCTGGTTGAGGTTATTGAAGGAGCGCAGGGCAAAAGCCAATCCTCCCAACAAGTACAGCATCGACTGCTGGTCTGCCCCCACTTCAGCTTTGTTGGCCCGACTGGGCAAGAGGGCTGGCGGCTCCTTCTCCTTGGCAGTACCAAGCCTAGAGCGGGGATCCTCCTGCCCTGAGCTGGGAGTGCTCGGGTCGGTTGTGGACGGCAGCGAGGCAGGCAGAACTTTGGGAGGAAGCAAGGAGTCCGACCAGGACAAACCTGCTCGCCCAGCGGGCGGCTGGGCCGGTAAAGCTTTTTGCGGGCTGTGCTCCTCCATGGGGAAGGTAGAGCCAATCCCTCAGCAACATAACGATGCAGTCTAGCAAAGATAGTACAGGCTCTACCCCGTCTTCTCCCAAAGGCTCTGCTTGAGTTAATGTTGTCGAGGTCATTGGCGGCTACGCCCTTCTGGGCTGACGGGATCCCTGACACACCTCTCGGTAGAGCTGTTCCAGGCGGCTGAGGTTGTGGCTGAGGGTGTAGCGCTCCAGAACCCGTTGGCGGGCTTTCATTCCCAGCAGTTGGGTAAACTCCCGCTGATCCCGCAAGAGGGGCAATAGCGTTTGCAGCTCCACCGTCACTCGGCTTGGATCCAACAGGATCCCGGCTCCGTCCGCTAGAACCTCGCCATCGGCGCCGACGTCAGTGGCCACCGCCGCTACCCCACAGGCCATTGCCTCCAACAGCGACAAAGACAGCCCCTCGATCAAGGAGGGGAGAATGAACACGTCGGATCCCCGCAAGATCTCAATGCGCTCCTGCTCGTCGGCAACATAGCCCAGCCAGTAGATCCCGTGCTGGCGGGTGTAGAAAGGCTTGAGGGTATTGAGCAGGGGTCCATCCCCCACAATGAGCAGGCCGCACTTTTCCCCCATTTGAGCCTGCTTCCAGGCTTTGAGCAGGGCCTCGACATTCTTTTCCGGCGAGATCCGCCCTTGGTAGACGAAGACCCGCTCTAGCCCTAGCCGCTGCTTGAGGGTGGAGGGCCCTGGCGAATACTTGTCAACATCGACGCCATTGGGAATGACCACCACCTGCTCGCTGCCCACCCCCAGTTTGACCAGGACCTGGCGCTGCGTTTCCGAGAAGACGATGGTGCGATCGTAGTGGGCCAAACAGGGGGCATAGAGCTGATAGGCCAAGTATTGGGTGCGGGAGGCGATGTTGCGCCGCCGTCGGTCAAAAGCTGGGTGGAAAGTGGCCACTAGGGGCTGGTTGAGCTCAGCACAGATCTCGGGCAACGCAAAATCAATGGGCGAAATGGTCAAAGAAGCATGCACCAAATCCGGCTGCAATTCCCGCAGGGCTTGCTCCAGCAGCCGCCGGGCGTTAGGAGCCGGGATCGTGTAGATCTGCGACTTGTAGAGACAGGGCAGAGAGACATCCCGCCCCTCCAGCTCGGCACGCCAGTTGCTCCCCGGACGGGATCCCCCCTCAGCGGCGGCCTCTTCGTTGGTGAAGTGGAAAAAGCTCACCTGATGGCCCCGCTCCAAAAGGCCGTTGGTTACCTCGCGGCTGTAGGTGACGTTGCCACAAAAGGGTGTTTTCTTGCCTATCCAGGCAATGTGCATGGGTGGATCCCTACGCTGCTAGAACGGTTAAACCTCCCATAAGGTTAGCAGACGCGGATCCTCGCTTTGCTTGCTGCCTGGGCATGGGAAAGCTAGCAGCAGCCCGACAGCAGGACGGCGCGTAGCTATGGGGCTGCTCCTAAGCTCTGCCTTGCCCTGCCGTCAGCGGCGCGGAGGGCTTGGGGAGGCCGGCACCGCTGCTGGGAAGGAGCAACCTAGCTAGAGCTGGCGAAGAAGTCAAGCCTCTCTATTCAACAAACTCCAGAAGTACATTCCTGCCGACGCATTTAAGACTGCCAGGGCAAGAAACGTCCAGGAAAGGCCCAGATAGGTTTCCGCTACCCCTGTCAACACCAGCGGCAAGCTGAGGGCAATGTTGACGGCATTGTTGAGCAACCCAAACACCTTGCCCCGCAGATGTTCAGGCGTTTCCTCCTGGAGCAGAGTTTGCATCGGCACCGCCACCAAAGCCCCCCCACAGCCCAGCAGGGCAATCCAGGCTAAGCTGGGAAACAGCTTCCTCTCTGTCCACGACAAAGCCACCAGCGCCAGAGACAGCAGGAGGGATCCCAGCCCGCTCCAGGCCCGACGGCTTACTCCTCGGCCTATGTGCCCTACCCAAAAGGCGCCAATCCCCATGCCTAGGCCGGCAGCAGCCAGCAACACTCCAAACTGATCGGCTTCCAGCTCCGCCATCACCTCCGCCATCCGCACCGCCAAGACCGCCAGCGCCGCAAACAGCGAGTAGAGCACCACCATCTGCAGCAGGGCTGCGCGGACCAGGGGCATTTGCCCGATGTACTGTAGGCCCAGCTTGAGATCTTCCCAGAGATGGGGAGCTTCCCAGGAGCGGGAGTCTAGCTTCTCGTGCGGTTGCAACAGCAGCAGCAGGGATCCCGCCAAAAGGTAGGCTCCCCCCACCAACAGCTCTGGCCCCACCTCCCAGCCGGGCAACCAGGTGCGCACCCAACGCTCCGCCAGCGTCAACAGCGGCTCGCCAATGGCAAAGCCGACAACCAGCGAAGCCATCATCGTCGTGGTGTAAAGGGAGTTGGCCGCCAACAGCTCCCGCCTGGTCAGGATTAGCGGCAGAGTGGCCTGTTCGGCAGGGGCAAAAAACTGGGTCAAGACAGAGACGGCAAAGCTAATCAGCAGCAGCCCGCCAAAGCCCAAAGGGATCCCTGGCCAAAGGTCACGCCCCGCCGTCAGCCAGAGCAGCAGCGGCAGCAGCAGCACCAGGATGCCGCGCACCACGTTGGAGAGCACCAGCACGGCCTTCTTAGGCCAGCGATCCACAAATACCCCTGCCAAGCTGCCCAACAACACTGCCGGCAGGGTAAAGGCCAGCATAACCGCCGCTACCCAGCCGCTGATGGAAGCCCCCTCTGGCTGAAACCGCTTGGAGGTCACCCCAATCAGCAGCACCAACAACACCTTGTCGGCCAGCTGGGAAAACACCTGCCCCATCCACAGCAGCAGGAAATTGCGTCGGCCCAGCACGGCAGCGAAGTTTCCCAGGCCTGTCCCTGAGAAAGGGGGATCCGCCTGTTCTAGCTTCTCCGTTGGGCTGTCCTCTTTGGGATCCTCGGGAGGCGGCTCTGGCAAGGGATCCCCGGCTGGGCCCCCTGGCAAGCTAGAGGCAGGGCTTGTTATCGGCTCAAGGGGAGAACCCAGCTCCTCTGACTTCAGCGTCTCCATAGCCGCTGTTGACACTAAGTAGAGCTCCGCTCCCTCTTGCAGCCAGTCCCTTCGTTGTTCCCAAGTCATGGTGCCCCCGCCCAGCCTATCTCCCTCCCCCACCTTTCCTGCTGCCCGACAGCCTTGCTGCTGCTGGAGCGGGAGAGGTGCCCTAATCTTAAATTTTGACCTAGCCTGCAATCAAACCCGCCTCTCCGGCCACCTTTAGGGCAGCTTACCCCTCGCTGCCCAGCTTGTCCTTCTGGGCGCAGCAAGGTGCCAAGGCAGCAATGGGGACAAGCCTCTCAGCTTTCCGACAACGACAGGGAGCGCAAGGGATCCGGAATCGACTCACTGGGGGCCACAAAGCTGCCCTTTTCCACAAAGCCAAGGCGCACCGCCAGCCAGCGAATGAAATTCTCGTTAGTCGAGACCACTGCCCCCAGCGGCTCCTTCAACTTGTTGCGCAGGGGTTTTAACTCGGGAGCTTCCATGAAAGCTGGCTGGGGCACCCAGTGGAAATCAATGGGGCGATGCTGCTCCGCGTAATGTCGCCGACGCTCCTCCAGCACCTCCTCCAGAGGTTCAGACCGCAAAAAATCTAGACTGCCAACGATGAAGTGATAGGTAGTGGGCTCAGTGGCAGGCATACTTTCGGAGCTTTCCTACTGCGAAAAGGATAGAACCTAGCTGCCAAAGTCCAGCTTCTTAAATTCAGCCAGTCAGCGGGTGGCCTTGAGCAGATAGGGGGCCGGGTCGCGAGAGCTACAGCGGGGCTGACAGGCCTCCAACTGCTGGAGGACAGGCAACCGTGCCATCACCTCCTCAGGGGGCATAGGGTGTTCTGCTGCCTGCTTGAGGGTAGCAAGAGCCTGCGCTGCCCATTCCCGTGCCCAGGGGGGAGTTGAAGGAGTCTCCCCCTGCTCCAGCAGCTCCTGGCAGAGGGCTGTCGACCGTTCCAAGTCGCCACTGCCCTGATAGGCCATGACCAGAGCCACTCGAGCCAGAGCACATTCCTCTGGGTCTAGCTTAGGACGGCTGCGTTCCCTCTGGCGCGGCGAGCTCCCTTGAATCGAGCAGCAGTAGCAGAAAGACTCAAGAAGGTTGATCGCCTCTAGGTAGCGCTCCTGCTTCAGTGCAGTGATGCCGGCACGGAGGGATCCATGAGGAGGAGACATGAGCCTAAGTAAAGGAATGGATACCAACCACCTTCCCGCCCAAGGGCTTGGTGGCCTGGCTTCATATCCAAGTTTGGTGTCTGCTACTACTATACCCCTAGGTAGACTACTGCGAATCTCTTCTGAAGCTTTTGGCAAGGGCGCTCAACTCTTACGGGCCAAGAGGTAAGTGCTAACGTAGTGGGTTTCTCGGCGCAACACCTCACAGCCTGCCCGCTGCAGGCGCGCTCCCAGATCGTCGCGGATGTAGTCGCGGTAGTAGGGCTCGTGGAAGGTTTGCGCAAAAGCTTCCATTGTCTCCTCCAGCTCCGGCGAATCCAGCAGCTGCACCGAGTCGCAGACGACAACCACGCCCCCTGGCTTCACCACCCGACTGATCTCGTTGAAGACATTTTGCCGAACTGGGCCAGGCAGCTCGTGGAAAAGAAAAACGCTGACAACTGCATCGAAGAAAGCGTCAGCGTAGGGCATGGCCTCGGCGTTAGCGCGAATAAGCTGCGGCAGCTCCCCGGGCAACTCCTGCAACAGCCGGTTGGCCTTGCGCAGATAGGCAGGAGAAAGATCCAAGCCATACAGCGCCGCCTTGGGCAGGGATCCCCGCAAAAGGCGCAGCATCCGCCCTGTGCCACAGGCTACGTCGAGGATGTGGGGAGCAGATAGGTTGGGATCGAGGGCATCCTTGAGCAGGCGGATCACCCGTCGCCGCATCGCATCCGCCGTACCCCCAAACAGCAACTCCACCTGCAAGTCGTAGAGCTCAGCCGAGCGATCGCTCAGGTAGCCGTTGGTTTGGTAGTGGAAGTTCTGAAGGTAGTATTTTGGGTAGCCCTCTGTGGAGATGTCTGGAGAAAACTCTTGGTAGCGCCGGCCGTGTACCCGTCGGGCAATCTGGGGCAGTTCCAACCACACCGCTGGGTAATAGCGGGCAAAGTCCAGCCAGGGGTTGTCGAAGAGAAGCGCGTGAGGGTAGTAGCCTGCTTCCGCATCTTGCCAATCCACTTCTAGAAGTCGCTCGTAGCGAGCCCGCAACTCCTGCAAAGTAGCTGCGCTCACCTTCACCCGCTCCCGCGGTGGCAGAGGCTTGCCGGAGACAAAGCTCTGCAGCTCCCTGAGGGCAGAGAGCATCAGTTCGGCAGCTTGGGTGGAGAGAGCCTTGTGGGCAAAGCCGAAGAGGTTTTTGCCCCACTGAAAGGCACGGTAAGCAGCCTCCCCCACCGGCGATGGGATAGGCAGCGACAGCTCGGGGCTTAACTGGAAGCTCATGACCCTGCCAGTGCAAACGGGTTCTTAACGTTTGTTTACAATGCGATAGTAGATTATAGCAAGGCGGCCAGGGTGGGCCGACAACCGCTAGGCGGCAAGAGAAGCCGGCAAATTGGATCCCTGAGCACAACCTCCGCCAAGCAGGAGAGTACTCTAATGGTGGGTTTCCACTTGCCTCCTGAGCTCAAGGAAGGGGCAGATCCGGCTGAACTGATGGGAAAAGCCATGGCGACCAAAACGGTGTTGGTCATTGACGATAGCATCATGATCCGCAAGATGGTGGCCAGCATCCTGGCTGACCATTTCCAGGTGCTGGAGGCTAAAGACGGACCGACGGGCTTGGAGGTCGCCAAAAAGCATCACCCCGACCTGATCCTGCTGGATTTTGTCATGCCCAAGATGGATGGCTACGACACCCTCCAAGCCATCCGCCGCGAAGACAGTCTGAAAAATACCCCCGTTATCATGATGTCGGGGATGAAGGAACAAGTGACAGCCCGCATCCCCGAGCCTTTTGTCGACTTCGATTTTATCGAAAAGCCGTTTGAAGCGGAGACTCTTCTGGCTCAAATCCAAAAGGCCCTGCAGGTGACTCCTGCAGCGGCAGCGGAGCCGGGATCGGAAACCAACACCCAGTTGCTCTTGAACAAGCTCACCGCCATCGAGACGCTGCTTATCCAAGGTACGGAAAACCTGATCCAGCGGGAAGTAGTGACGCGGCTTGCCCACCTCAACCAGCGCCTAGATCGTCAGGAGTCTCACAGCGCTAACCTAGAAGAGCAAATCCGTAAGCTCACCAGCGAAGTGGAACGGCACAGCCAGGGCTTAGCCCTAATCGTCAAAGAGCTGCGGCATATCCGTAAACTATTGGGGGGTCTTGATGGCTGAGCAAAGCTTTGAGCGCGCCTACCGACACCTGGATGCGGTGACGGCCCTGTTCGTGGCGGTGCTGCTCATCTCCAACATCGCCTCGGCCAAGATCGTGCTCTTGGGGCCCTTTACCTTCGATGGCGGCACCATTCTTTTCCCCCTCAGCTACATTTTCGGCGACATCCTCACCGAGGTCTACGGCTATGCTCGCTCGCGGCGGGTGATCTGGCTGGGGTTTTTCTCGGCAGCCCTGATGTCCGTGACCTTGATGATCGTGGGATCCCTGCCGGCAGCCCCTGATTGGCCCCACCAGGAAGCCTACGACCAGATCCTCGGCCTTACCCCCCGCATTGTGCTGGCCAGTCTAATTGCCTACTGGAGCGGCAGCTTTGCCAATGCCTATGTGCTGGCGCGCCTGAAGGTGTGGACCCGGGGACGCTGGTTGTGGACGCGCACCATCAGCTCGACCATGGTGGGCCAAGCGGTGGATACGGGCCTGTTTATTCTCATCGCCTTCTGGGGGGTGTTCCCTGGTCTTATGGGCCTCATCGTCTCCAACTACGTGTTCAAGTGTGCCGTTGAAGCAGCCTGTACTCCCCTCACCTACGCCATTACCGGCTGGCTGAAGCAGCAAGAGCAGGAGGACTACTTTGACGTGGCAACGGACTTCAACCCTTTCCGAATCCAGGTTGTATCCAAATAAAGCTGCTCCCTTGCCAGGCGGGCCAG
>NZ_JANSJL010000108.1:0-912 GCF_047502745.1 Synechococcus sp. F70.1 | reverse complement strand
CGGCCTGGGCCAAGAGAGGCACAAGGGCACTGCCAATTCCCCCTGTGGCCCCTGTCACGAGAACAACTGCCTGGGACAACGGAGACACTTCACGTTTCTTAAACTCTTTCCCCCATCATACCTGGGGATCAGCCTTGCTTGAGTGCCGAAGACGAGGGAGCCTAAACGCGACGCAACCGCAGTCGCTGCACCCATTCTTCCCCAAAGCGCAGCCAGTCTGCCATTTCTTCTGGACTCACCGGTGGGTCATCCCGCCAAATGACAAGCTGCGGCCCGAATCCCTCCGCACAACAAGGAGGATGCTGCTCCAAGAAGTTGAGGAAACTGGGATGGAAGCGCAGGCGAATCTTAGCCTCATCTTCTCCGCGCAAAAGGTAGCGGCGAGAAAAGTCGGGATGGTTCTCGAAATTGATATCCTGCATGCCAAAAGCTTTAGCAACGTCGTGGAACAAGGGAACTTCTGGGTGCAGCCGAAAATGAGGTAGCCGTAGGTCTTCGCAATAGGCCCAGAAAACAGAAAAGTAATAATTTCTTCCTCTGGAAGCCTTCCAGCTGTAGTCAAAGATGGCGATTTCGGTTCCATCGTTCAGTCGTTTGAACATCGAGTTGTAGAAACGAGCGCCGCTTCGTTGGAAAAAGCCAGCCTGAAGCAAGCGGGATCGGATCCCTTCGGGTAGCTCCGCCGAAAACGACATTCCCAACCTCCCGGCTACCCGCTCCAAGGCTTCCCGACGCCTCTTCTCTAGATAGGTGATAAGCGCCAGAGGGCCTAAGAAAAAAAGGACGAGAAAAAGGACAAAAATAATAAGACCTATAACCATCCCATCCAAACCCCCTCTGAGTTTGTAAACTCAGCACCCCCACCCAGAGTACCAGAGCAGGCACAAAAAAGGGATCCCTCCAGCAAGAAGG
>NZ_JANSJL010000107.1:0-11316 GCF_047502745.1 Synechococcus sp. F70.1 | reverse complement strand
TGAAACTCAATAGCAAACAGGTCAAACCGATTGGCGAGAGCAGCCGCTTTCTTTGCCCCCAGCCTCTGCCCCCCTCAACCTCTGTATACGGACACTTGCGATCGACCAGCACCGGGAAAACCTCTCGAGCTTTGCCCAGGAAGAGAGCCTTCTGAGGCCAAGAAACCCCCTCCGCCCGCAAGGGCAGGATGGAAAACTCAGCCAAGTTGGCCAGGCCTCCCTCCCGAGCTTTATTGAAAGTCAAACTCAACAAAACGTAGTCGCTAGAATAGCAAGGCTTCTTGGATGTTGCAAGTCAGTTTCAATAGCTTGTGCCTAAATTTCTCCCTCTTGCGCTTCAGGGCTTTTGGACAAGACCGGGCAGCGCCTCTGCCCAGCCATTCAGACTTACCTCAGGGGGGATCCAACTACCCTGAGCGAGGTCATGGCAACCAACCGGGAAATGGGAATCAGGGGAGAAGGGCTGGGGAAACGTCTCAAACTTCATCTAGACCTGGATCTAGAATGGCCCAAGCTGGTCGGCCCCAGTTGGCTAGACTCCGAACCTTCAGCCCATTGCTGGCCCACGTTTTGATGCCATGAGTTCTTCCGCCGAGCCTACTTGGGATGCCTTAGAGGTGGATCCCGCCCTGCTCACCCCCATGATGCAGCACTACGTAGAGCTGAAGCGGCAGTACCCCCACGCCATCTTGCTCTACCGCCTAGGGGATTTCTACGAGATGTTTTTCCAGGACGCGGAAGTGGTGTCGCGGGAGCTGGAGCTGGTGCTCACCGGGCGGGAGGCAGGGGCCATAGGACGGGTGCCCATGTGCGGGATCCCTTACCACGCCTTTGACCGCTATGCGGCTCAGTTGGTGGCCAAAGGCTATGCCCTGGCTGTTTGCGACCAGATGGAGCCGGCGGATCAGGCCAAAGGCTTGGTGCGGCGGGAAGTGACGCGGGTCATCACCCCCGGCACGGTCATCGAAGAGGAGCTGCTGCAGGCACGGCAAAACAACTACTTGGCCGCCGTGGTCCGCCTGAGAGGCTCCAAGCAAACCCCCTGGGGCCTGGCTTACGCCGACATTTCTACCGGCGAGTTCTGGGTCTGCCAGAGCGAGGGGCAAGAGCAGCTAGAACAGGAGCTGGCCCGGCTGCAGCCGGCGGAGATCCTGCTGCCCACCGAGGAAGGGCTGGGCCTGGGCTTAATTCGGCCTGGAGATCCCCAAGCTCCCCTGGGCCTGCCCGGCCAGTACACCTATACCCTGCGCCCGGTGGAGCCCTTTGAGCTGGCGGTGGCGCGAGAAAACTTGCTACAGACCTATGGCCTGCGCTCTTTGGAGGGCTTGGGCTGCGAGGGGCTGCCCCTGGCAATTCGGGCGGCGGGAGGGCTCTTGCACTACCTGGAGGAGACGCAAAAGAACCTGGTGCAGCCTTCTCCCCAGGGGGGCCATCCCCTCCTACGTCCCCCTCGCACCTACCAGTTGACGGATTACCTCATCTTGGATCCCCAAACCCGCCGCAACTTGGAGCTCACCCAGACCATCCGCGAGGGGGCCTTTGTCGGATCCCTGCTCTGGGTGCTGGATCACAGCCGCACCGCCATGGGAGGACGCACCCTGCGCCGTTGGCTGCTGCAGCCTTTGCGGGATCTTGAGCAAATCCGCCTCCGCCAGGACACCATCCAGGAGCTGTTGGAAAACCCCTCCCTGCGCACCCGCCTGGGATCCCTGCTGGACTCTCTCTATGACCTGGAGCGCTTGGCCAACCGCGTCGCCTCCGGCACCGCCAACCCGCGCGAGCTGGTGGCCCTGGGCTCCTCCTTGGGCAAACTGCCCCAACTGGCGGAGCTGGTGGCCGAAGCCAAGACCCCTCTCCTGCAGAGCTTGCAGCAGGTGGATCCCGCCCTGGTTGACCTGGGCCGCCGCATCGAGCACACCCTCCTGCCCTCCCCTCCCCCTGTGCTCACCGAAGGGGGGCTAATCCGGCCCGGCGTCGATCCGGAGCTGGACAGGCTGCGGCAGCAGGTGGAGCAAGACCGCCAGTGGATTGCCCAGTTGGAGAAAACCGAGCGCGAGCGCACTGGGATCCCCACCCTCAAAGTTGGCTTCAACAAGGCTTTCGGCTACTACATCAGCATCAGCCGCGCCAAGGCCCAGCAGGTGCCAAAAGACTACATCCGCAAGCAGACCCTGACCAACGAAGAGCGCTTCATCACCCCTGAGCTCAAAGAAAAAGAAGCCCGCGTCCTCACCGCTCAGACTGAGATCAACCAGCGGGAATACGAGCTGTTTGTGCACCTGCGCCAAGAGGCAGGATCCCAAGCTGCCGCCATCCGCCAGGTGGCCCAGACCCTGGCCGCCGTCGATGCCCTGTTTGGCTTGGCGGAAGTGGCTGTGCAGCAGGGCTACACCCGTCCCGTCATCACGACCGACCGCCGCCTAGTCATCGAGGAAGGGCGCCATCCGGTGGTGGAGAAGTCTTTGCCCCAGGGCCTATTTGTCCCCAACTCGGTGCGTCTGGGATCCCCCCACGGCCCGGATCTGATTGTCCTCACTGGCCCCAACATGTCGGGCAAATCCACCTATTTGCGGCAGATCGGGCTCATCCAGATCCTGGCCCAGATGGGCAGCTTTGTGCCGGCAAGGCGGGCGGAGCTGGGCCTCTGTGACCGCGTGTTTACCCGCATCGGCGCTGTCGATGACCTGGCCACGGGACAGTCCACCTTCATGGTGGAGATGAACGAGACGGCCAACATCCTCAACCACGCCGGCGAGTGCTCCCTGGTGCTTTTGGACGAGATTGGCCGCGGCACCGCCACCTTCGACGGCCTCTCCATTGCCTGGGCGGTGGCTGAGTACCTCGCCACCCAGGTGCGCGCCCGCACGATCTTTGCCACCCACTACCACGAGCTCAACCAACTGGAGACCCTGCTGCCCAACGTGGCCAACTTCCAGGTGGTGGTGAAAGAGCTGCCGGATCGCATCATCTTCCTGCACCAGGTGCAGCCCGGTGGGGCCGACCGCTCCTACGGCATCGAGGTAGGGCGCATGGCCGGCCTGCCCCAGCCGGTGATCGAGCGGGCTAAGCAGGTGCTGGCCCTAGTGGAACAACACAGCCGCATTGGCCTGGGCCTGCGCAGCCAAGGGAAAAGCCGCCTTTCCCCCAAGAAAAAACAGGCTGAACAACACCCTGAACCCCTCGAGATCCGCAACCCCGCCCCGGCGGAGCAACTGTCTCTAATCCCGGGCTCCCTCTTTTCCGAGGAGCCTTAGGGCTCTACCCTCGCTCCGGCTCCCGCTCTTGCAGCCCCAAGCTGGCGGCCAGCACCTCCAGCTCATCCCGCTGCCCCTCCACCCACAGCAGGGATCCAGGGGGTGGGTCAGCCTCTTGCAGCTTCAGGCGAAGCCGCTCCAGCCGGTAGTTGCGCCGCCAGTAGTACCAGCCCGCCCAGGGAGCGGCCAGCACCAGCGTCCAGGGCCAGGCTCTCCAGCTCGGCTCCAGCAGGGACAGCACCAGAGCCAGACAGGCCAGACCCACTCCTGCTAGCCCTGTCAAAAAAACAGCCAACCCAACGCTGGGCCGGGCCTGACCGACAAAGGTGGCGATCCCCTCGGCATCGGCAAACTGCAAGCGATAGGCCCGCCCTTCCAGGTGCTTTCGGAGAAGGGATCCCATTTCCTCCAGACTGCGGCTGCTAGAATAGAAGCGGGTTTCGCTGCGATCTCTACCTGAGGCTCGCAGAAAAAAGAATAGGCCGATCCCCAGAAGCAGCGTCAGCGCTAGGGTAGAAATGGCCTCTCCCTTCAGGGAGAGAGGGAGTGATGTAGCTACCCAGTTCATAGGGATGACAGGAACGAACCCCATCTGGTCGGGCGGCTTGACCTGTAGCCTCTCCACCGTAGCAGGAAAGGGGCAGAAAAATAGCTCGTGGAAGTTGACCCTCTACCTCCTAGTTTAAGTTCTGCAGAGAGGTTGGTTGCCTCCGGCAGTAGCCACGCTTGGTAGATCCTACCTCGACGCAGGAGCAATGGCGCAGCAGCAAAAACCCTGCGCTTTCCAGCAACCGTGACGACGGCTCAGGGGGGAGAAATCTGCGCCCAATCTCATGCAGCTAAGCTGAGAGAGGCAACTATAATTAAGTTAAAGTTATGATAAGGGGCTTACACTTCGCCAGCAGGTGGCTTCCTTCGTGGCTATCTCAGCTGTTCCCTACCGAGGGCAGGATTCCAGGGTTGGACTTAGCCAGAGGAGAGTGTTGTCTCCGCGGGGATGATGACAGCGCACAGCCACTGTCCCTGGGGAACCCTCAACTTAGCCCCCTCTTCAATGTTAGTCCAGCTGCTTGACTGTCTCTGTTGCTATTTCACTCAGTAGCACTTACATGTCTATCTACGAACCTGAAGCCAACGACACTTTGTTTGAAACCCCAACCGACCTCCTCGACCTGACGGAGGAGGAAGAGGCGGAGTTTGCCGAAAGCGAGTACGCCGAAGAGGGGCCAGCTCGACCCTCCAGTGACCTGGTGCGTCTTTACCTCCAGGAGATTGGACGTGTTCCCCTCTTGGGACGAGACGAGGAGGTGGCGCTGGCCCAAAAAGTCCAAGACTACATGAAGCTCTTGGATGTGCGCCTGCGTTTGCAGAAAGAGCTGGGGCGGGAGCCTACTCTGGCAGAATGGGTGGCTAGGGCCAACCAGTTCCCCGAGTGGGCCAACCTTACGCCTGAAAAGCTGCAACAGATCCAGCGCATCGGCAAGCGGGCCAAGGAGCAGATGATCAAGGCCAACCTGCGCCTGGTGGTGTCGGTGGCGAAAAAATACCAAAACCGCGGCCTGGAGCTGCTGGATTTGATCCAGGAGGGCACGCTGGGCCTGGAGCGAGCAGTGGAGAAGTTTGACCCCAAAAAGGGTTACCGCTTCAGCACCTACGCCTACTGGTGGATCCGGCAGGGGATCACCCGGGCTATTGCCACCCAAAGCCGCACCATCCGCTTGCCTGTCCACATAACCGAGAAGCTAAACAAGATCAAAAAAGCCCAGCGCAAGCTTTCCCAGGAAAAAGGCCGTACCCCCACCATTGAGGACATTGCTTCCGAGCTGGAGATGACCGTGCCCCAGGTCAGGGAGCTGCTGGTGCGGGTGCCGCGCTCGGTTTCTCTAGAAACCAAGGTGGGCAAAGACAAGGACACCGAGCTAGGGGATCTGCTAGAGACCGATGACATCTCTCCCGAAGAGATGATGATGCGCGAGGCCCTCCAGCGCGATCTGCAGCAGCTGTTGGAGGATCTCACCAGCCGCGAGCGGGATGTGATTCGCATGCGCTTTGGGCTGGGGGATGGTCGCACCTACTCGCTAGCGGAAATTGGCCGCGCTTTGGATCTATCGCGGGAGCGGGTACGGCAAATCGAGGCCAAAGCCTTGCAGAAGCTGCGGCAGCCTAAGCGGCGCAACCGGGTACGCGATTACCTGGAGGCCCTCAATTAGGGGCGAGCAAGCCGCCTCCAGATCTGGAGGGCCAGCCCCTCCACTTCCGGGATCTGCAGATACAGAGCTCCAGCTACCACTAGGCTTAGGCCCAGGCCACCGGCCAGCCCAGCCCAGACAAGGGCGGTGAGCAGGGGAGACCCCAAGATCTCGTAGGCGCGTAGCTGCATCCACAGCCAGTGGCTAAGCCCACCAGCTAGGACGGTGATCCCCAGCAGGGGCAGTAGGGCTTGTCCCATCTCTTGCCAGGGGATCCCTGGCAGGCGCTGGTGAAGGCAGATCCCCAGTCCAATCAGGGCTACTAGGTTAACCCCTGCTGTGGCCAGGGCAATGCCTGGTGCCCCAAAGACCTGTAGAAATAGGAAGTCCAGAAGGGCGTTGAGGCCAATGGCTAGGCCACTGATGCGCAGGGGTGTGGTTCCGTCCTCCAGAGCGTAAAAGATGCGCACCAGCACATCCCGCAGCAGGTAAAAGCTCATCCCCAGGCCATAGGCCATCAGCAGAGCCGCCACCTCCTGGGTTGCCTCCGCCGTAAAGCGACCCCGTTGGTAGGCCACCTGGACAATGGGTTCGGCCAAGGCCACCAACAGCATTGCAAGGGGCAGGGTGAGGATGGCGGTCACCATCAACCCTTGCCGGATGCGCCGGCACAGCTCGGGCCAGCGGTCTCTCTCTCCTGCTAGTTGGGCATAGAGGGGCATCAAAGGCACCAGCACCATGTTGGAAAGGATCCCCAGGGGGGTTTGCACCAAAAGCTGGGCGTAGCCCAAGTTGCCGATGGTGCGATCCCCGGGCACAAAGGAGGCAAAAAAGAGATCCACGTAGACATTGATGTGGATCATGCCAGAGGAGATGACCGCTGGCAGCATGAGCAGGCTCACGGCTCGCACCTGCGGGGATCCCCACTCAAAGCGCAGCCGCAGCCGCCCCAGCCCCAGCCGCTGCTGCAACGGTACCTGAGCCAACCACTGGGCAATGGCCCCGACAAGTACGCCCCAGGCCAGCAAGGTTGGGATCCCTGTCCACCCCAAGCTAAGCAGGATCCCGATGACTGCCAGGCTGGAGATCAGGGGGCTGAGGGCGGGCAAGAGGTAGTGCTCGGCCGCATTGAGTGCCCCAAAGCCAATGCCAATCCACCCCGAGAGCAAGGCCAGCGGCGCCATGATCCGCAGTTGCTGGGCAGCAAGGGCATGAACTGCAGGGCTGGATCCCGGCGCCGTCAGGCGCACTACCCAGTCTGCTCCCCACCATAGGCCCAAGGTCACGGTTAAGAGAAGACAGCCCACCAAGGTGGAGATTGACTCCAGCCAGCGGGCTGCTGCTTCTCCTGAGAGCTGCTGCTTTTTAAGAATGCTGACGATGGCACTGTGAAAAGGACCGTTGATCCCGCCCAGCAGGATCAACAAGAAACCGGGCAGGACATAGGCCACCCCAAAGGCACTGTACTCCAGCCCCGAGCCGTAGATTGCCGCAATCAGAGCCTGCCGGACAAACCCCATACCCTTGCTGAGCAGGGTAGCACCAGCCACTAGCCCCGCTACTGAGAGCAAGGAACGGTGGGAGGAAGAGCCCCCTGGGATCCCTTCCTTCATGCCCTAGCTCCCCACCGCCGCCTTGGCAGGGGGCAACTGGCGAGATGCTGCCGTCCCTTCCTTCTCGAAATCCACCCGCAAGCTCACAGCCGCTACCCCCCTCGTTCGGCATAGGGCAGCACTATTATCCCGCATTCTCCTGACCTGTGGAGGGAGGTCGAGGAAGAGCTCAGGCCAGGAGTTGTCGCTCCTGCTCCAGTTGCTGCAACAGATGCTCATCCCCGCGGGCCTGGGCGGAACGGATGCGCTCCTGCAGCCGGCGCAGCAGATTCTGCCGATGGGTTTCCATATGCGGGGAGATAGTTGCCGGCGCCCTGCTCGCTGTCTTCGCCACTGGGTTGAGGGCAAGGCCTCGATACGTCAAGGCAAAAGACTGTGGCAGCGCCACAGATGCCGATTGAGCTGGCCAGTCCCACGCTAAGCCCCGGTACCGCACTCGCACCGCCTGCCGCTGGCAGCTCGCGGGGGCAGAAGGGACAAAGACGTAGGCAATGCCGCGATAGGTCAGTTGCATATGAAGAGTCCCCCAAGTAGACGGCGGCCATCTGACGGGGAAAGCAACTTCCGTAGCCCGCTTCTCGGGAGCTGTAGGACAACAGCTTCAGCTTCCCTGGCGTGGCCCAGAGGGTAAAACCCAACTTCATTCTGTATCAGCTTTAACAAAATAAGCCTTTGGATGTCAACTTTAAAGCAGCTCGTCGATTAGCCGTAGCACCTGGTGCAAGTTAGTTCCGTCTTCCTTTCCACGTCTGAGGCTCACCTCCACCAACTGCTTGAGGGCAAGCAGCTTGAGGTTAGCCTCTACTGCCGCTCTCGCCATGGCCGGAGCTGCCGGCAAATAGCCGCTGGCCCCTAGATCCAGGAGGGCAGCCCGCCGCAGATGAACGTTGGGATGAGCCAGCAGCGACAGCAGAGGCTCAAGAAAAGTGGGATCTCCTGTCAAGCGGTAACAGGCCTGCCCTGCCGCACATTGCAAACGAAGGGAGGGGTGATCCCGGTAGAGGCGAATCGGCTCCAGGGCAGAAGACACCTGCAGTTGTCCAAGCGCTTCGATGAGGGCCTCTAAGGCAGCAAGGTTTTCGGTCTGGAGACCCTGCTCCGCGCGGCGCAGCCCCTGCAGCAATGCCCCTCCCAGGTCTTCAAGCTGGGCGGGATCCCGGTCGAGGAAGTTGGCCAGGGCAATCTCGACCAGCGCCTGGGCTGCTGCCGCCACCACTTGGCCGTCGGAGCAGCGCAAAGCCTCTTTTAGAGCCGGGATCGCCGCAGGGGATCCCAGCTTGCCCAGGGCGCGGGCGGCATTGCGCCGCAGCGGATATCCCCCCTGGGCCGTGCGATCGGTCTCATCGGCCAGCGCCTCGATGAGGGCCGGGATCCCCTCTCTCACCCGCATGCGCCCCAGCCACCAAGCCGCGTAGTAGCGTTCTCCCGGATCCCCGTATCGCAGCTTGGCAATTTGCCCAGCCGGGGTGAGATCCGCCGACGGATAGGAGTCTGGAGGAGCTACTGGGCTCAAGGAGTCCACAGGCCAAAACTCCAACAGCTAGGCGCTGCGGACGCTGACAATCTTGGCGCCCGCTTTGAGAAGTCGCTGCATTGTTGCCGAGAGTTGATCGGCAGAAACGAAGATCTGCTGGTTGGATTTGCGCACGCGGCTAGAAGTCGCTAGGGCCGAGGGTGGGTTGAGCAGCCGCGTTACCTCAATGCAAAACATGCGGTCAGACTGACCCGTGGGCGGCCCCAAGTGCTTGGAAATGGGGCTGGGTGGCAGCAGTCCTCGTACCCCAATGCGGCGAATAGCTGGGGTAAACCCAGTGGCCAGGGGAATCATCAGGCGCGGCCTCCGCCCCTGGGAGCGGTCGTTGTTGGCATAGCCTCCGTAAAGAGCAAAGAGGTTGGTAAAGTCGCGGGTGGTGTGGGCCTTGCGGTATTCAAAGCCGCGTGGATGAGGAACAATGTTATCGCCGAACGCTTCTAGGTATTCTGGGCTGTCAATGTAGGAGTCAATCTCCGCGCTGTGGCCTCCCGAGTGATAGATATCTAGGTGGCGGGCAATGTCTTTTGAACTGGTGGGAGCTCGCCCCAAGAGATGCTTAAAGTTAAGCTCGATGGCGCGGGTTTGCGAGTTGGGGTAGAGAAACCGCCGCTTGTAGGCTTCCGACTTGGCAAGCAAACGCACAAATTCTCGCACCGTCAAGCTGCCCTGGCGCAGCAACGATTCCGCACTGGCCAGCTCCTTCCTGTCGGAGGCAAATAAGTGATCGTTGCCCAAAACCTGGCGATAGATAGCCCGCAGGATGGCGTTGAGCTGCTCCTGGCTGGCATTGGGGCGCAACTCTAAAGGAGTTGTCTCTGTGATGGCCCGGATCCCCATCCGGCTTGCCGCTGTAATTCCGCTCATGCTAACTCCTCAAATCCAACAAACCAGCTAGACCAACTTTGAAACTGAAAGATTTACCCCCTCAAGATCTCCTCCCTGCAGGGCCACGGCCACTGCAGCCTACGGAGAGGGATCCCCTTCACCCCGGGGATCCCTACTGCCTTGAACCCAGCTTTGGGGTTAAGAACTAGCTGAGCGCGTTGATGGCGTAGTCAATATAGGCGTTGGCTTCAGTGGCTGCTTGCCCGGTCAGGCCATGGTTGGCCTTGATGTAGCGTAGGGCTTCAATGTACCAACTGGGAGAGAGTTCAAAAGCAGCATTGATCTCTCGGATCCCGGCCAGCATACATTCGTCCAGGGGGCCAGTGCCACCGGTAACCAAGCAGTAGGTGATATAGCGCAGATAGTGGCGCACGTCGCGGGCACACTTGTCTTTACCCGCCTGGGTGTAGCATTGTCCCCCTGGCTGAGTGGTGTAGGGGAACTTGGCATAAACGGCCTCAGTGGCACCGCGCACCAGCTCCTCGGCACGGCTGCTCAGGACGCGAGCTGCTTCCATGCTAGCGGCTGCCCGCTGAAAACGGCCGCTGATGGCTTGCAATTCGCTGTTACTGAGATAGCGTCCTTGGCTATCTGCAGTGGCAATGGCATCAACAATTGGGGTTTGCATGACTCAAAACGCTCCTTTACCTCAGCTCAAGTCAAGGCAACAATACAAAGGATTCAAAGCTTAGCTTGCAAATAGCTGCGGAATACTAGACCACTGCAGCAGCGGCGCGATCGAAGTAGGACTCGATTTCGGCAATCAAAGCACTGCAGTCACCGCGCGTAATGCCATTGGGATCATTGACCACTGCCACTGCCGCCTTTTTCATCTTCTGGATGCCATTGGCCACAGAGCTGCCAGGGGTGCCAAGAGCTTGGTAGGTTTCCCGCAAGCCATTCAGGCAGCGCTCATCCAGGACGCTCGGGTCTCCAGCCGCCACGGCGTAGGTGATGTAGCGGAGGATGATGTCCATATCCCGCAAGCAGGCAGCCACGTTGCGGCTTGGATAGGCAGGGCCGCCAGGAGCATTCAAATTAGGCTCCTCAGCAAACAATTCGCGGACAGCATCGGTCACGATTTTGGAGGCGTTGCTGGTGATGCGGTTCACTGCGTCCAAACGCTTGTTTCCGTCAGCAATCACCTGCTGCAGTGCCGCAAACTCGTTTTCTCCCAGGAAAGCGCCTTTGGCATCAGCTTGGGCAACAACTTTGCTAAATACGTCGTTCATGGTTCTCAATCTCCTAGCGAAAGCAAAAGAGGTTAAATCTCTACTAGAGGGCAAAAGCGCTCTACGAACCCAGCAGTCTTTTGCAGCTTCCCTACCGAAGAGCCCTGTTAGCGCAAATCTTTGCCCCAACAGAACCACCGCCAGGGATCCCCCCCACCTCACCTTGCCTAGCCAGCTTCAAGAATGAAGCCACTTGCTGGCAGACTGTGGGGAATCGGGGTGAAACAAGGATTTTTTGCTGCTGACACCCTGCACTGGGTAAGTGAGGAAAAGCCAGCTTGCCTTGCTTCCAGTTCTTACTTCTACCGCGAGGGCGGGGAGGAATTGAATCAAAAAATGTAAAGGGTCTTTACTAGATGCAAACAGCCCCAGATCTGCTCCTAGTGGGCAACTCTGGCCTTTTTGTCCAAATCCTTTGGGGCCTTGGTTTTTACAAAAAACAATGCTACTTTACATGAGTTTACAATATCAGGAACGACGACAGCCTTGCTCATGGCTTTGCAGCCAACTTCCGTATCCAGGTAAACTTTCTCATAAAGTACACATAATTTAACACTTGCGCCAGTCTCCTAGGCAAGGCAAAGCTGAGAGAAAATCTGAGCAGGCTTT
>NZ_JANSJL010000106.1:0-3907 GCF_047502745.1 Synechococcus sp. F70.1 | reverse complement strand
GCTTTCTTGTCCTCAGGTTTTCCTCATTCTATGGCTCTCCTCTAGTCCTTGATTCACCGGACAATTGGCCACTTTGTGGCATAACCAACCTTCTGCCTTGACGTAGATGGGCTGAGCTAGTAGGCTTGCGAGTACATCTTTTCTGGGAGGCACTTTGCCTAGGCTAAAGTTGGCTCCGTCTTTAGCCGGTGTGCCTTATGGGGGCAAGGAGCAACTACCTGCAGCAAGGCCTACGGCCCGCTATCGCGATCGCGGGGAAGTGACGCCTGTGGAGATCCCTCTGGCGGGGTGGTAGGGGTAAACTCTGCCACTAGCTACGGGTCGTGGAAGCAGGAAGAAAGCGTCAACCTGGAGCAAAAGTCCGCTTTTGTCCAGCGTTGTATAAGTCTTTCAGAGCGGTTCAAGAGGTTTCCGTCATCGAAGCCAAAGCAGCCTGCACATCGGCTAGCTCAACTTGATCGGTCAGCTCCGCTTGGCCAATCCGGCGCGGCAAGACAAAGCGAATCCGTCCTTGTTTAACTTTTTTGTCGGCCTGCATGACCTGCAAGACAGCCTCCCAAGGGATCCCGGCAGGCCAGTGGCTGGGCAGCCCTGCTTTCTCGATTAGGCGTCGTTGCCGTTCGGCTTCGGTGGCACTCCACCAGCCTAAGCGACGGGCAATCTCCCCGGCAGCTACCATGCCGATGGCGACAGCCTCCCCGTGTAGGTAGCGGCGGTAGCCGGTAACGGTTTCTAGGGCATGGCCAAGGGTGTGGCCGTAGTTGAGAATGGCCCGCAAGCCCCCTTCGCGTTCGTCCTGCTGCACCACCCAGGCTTTGCACTCGGCACAGCGCCGCAGCAGATAGTGCAAGTCTGAGGGGGCAAAATCGGTGTAGCGGCCTAGCCTGGGCTGCTCTTCCAAAAACTCAAACAGGTCGGCGGCCTGGATGACACCGTATTTGATCACTTCGGCCAGGGCAGAGGTAAACTCCCGCCGGGGCAGGGTCTGCAACACCGTTGGATCCATCCACACCAGGCGCGGCTGGTAGAAGGCCCCAATGAGATTTTTCCCGCCAGGATGGTTGACGCCGGTCTTGCCGCCAATGGCCGCATCCACCATGGCCAAAAGCGAAGTGGGCACCTGCACCCAAGGGATCCCGCGCAGCCAAGTGGCGGCGGCAAACCCAACCATATCCCCGATGACCCCGCCTCCCAGGGCAATGAGAGTGGAAGAGCGCTCCAGGCCAAAGCTCAAGGCGGCGTCGTAGATCCTGGCCACCGAGCGCAGGGTTTTGTAGCGCTCGCCAGCAGGCAAAAGAAAAAGATGGGCAGCAAATCCTGCTTGTTGCAGGCCCTGCATTAACTTTTCGGCAAAGTGCTTAGCAATGCCCGGATGGCTCACTACCAGCGCCTTGCCGGCAAGTCCTCTGGCTCGCATCTGCGATCCCAAGTGGATGAGGTTGTGGCCCCTAGGGCCTTCTGGAGATTGGATGACGATGTCGTAGGAGCCGTGGGGAAGCTTGACAGGAATCAGACAGGGATCCATGGGCGGGGAATCCAGGGTGGCACGCTCTGTTACTTCACCTTCTCCCACCTGCAGGTTAGGATGGGAGCCGGCCTTAACTTGTAGTTGTGCCTCGAAGTCCTTATGATTGAGGTATAGCCTCAAAAAGTTCAAGAAGCGCTTTTGCCCCTACCGCAGGGAGGAGTTTCATGGCTGGCAACACCGGAGAAAGGCCTTTTGTTGACATTATTACCAGTGTCCGCTACTGGGTCATTCATGCGCTGACCATTCCCGCCTTGTTTTTGGCAGGCTGGCTTTTTGTGAGCACGGGCCTAGCCTATGATATTTTTGGCACGCCGCGCCCCAATGAGTATTTCACCGCAGAGCGTCAGGAGTTGCCCATTGTAAGCGACCGCTTCAACGCTCTTGAGCAGCTGGAGAGGTTGACGCGCTAGAACGGGGTGAGGGCAGCAACTTCGCAACTGTTACAGTTTGTAAAAGAGGCAAGGTCTGGGCGATGGCAACTAAACCAGTTACTCAACCCAATGCTGACGAGCCTGTTTTTTACCCTGTTTTTACTGTCCGCTGGCTGGCAGTGCATACTTTGGCCATCCCAACTGTTTTCTTTCTGGGAGCCATTGCGGCAATGCAGTTTATTCAACGGTGAACCCCTATGGCTGATCAACCTGAAAAGAACCCTAATACCCAGCCGGTAGAGCTAAACCGCACCTCCCTATACCTGGGCTTGTTGTTGGTGTTTGTGCTTGGCCTGTTGTTTTCTAGCTACTTTCTCAACTGAAGCGAGGGTCATCCCTACTTCTAACAGTTGAGGAAGGACTGCAGGGATCAGTGCAAACCCGTTTTTGCTGGAAGCTAGGAGTGTAATCTCCTTTCGGTTCTTTTGGAGGTCAGTTGCTATGACCAGTCAAGCAAGGATCCCCCTGTGGATAGTGGCTGTGGTTGTTGGGCTGGGGGTGATTACGGTGGTTGGACTCTTCTTCTACGGCTCCTATACCGGTCTTGGATCGCCGGTGTAGTTTAGAGAAGTAGGGGAGGGCGAGGAGCAGTAATCCTCGCTCGGTTTCGTTCTACCTCGCGTGAAGGGGAAGAGTGGCCGTGCGGCGCAGCTCGCCGTCCTGTCTTATCCAGTGGGGTGGCACGGCGTCGTTAGACCAGAGCGCAAAGGTCAACCTTTGCGTACCTCTATTTTGGAGTGCCCCTTGGCTTGATTTATGGAGGGGAGGATCTCGCGGTAGGAGCCGTATTCTTTTGACCTAGCTGCACTTCAGCTAGGTTTTTTTACAGGATCTTAGAAACACCTGGGGGGCAGTGGTGCTGGGAAAAGCTATTTGCCTAGGAAAAAGTCAAGGACTGGGGAGGCGCAGGCAAAAACGGATCCCTTGATGAGGGTCTATATCTCTGTTAAGCGAGCATGAACTTTTTTAACGATCCGGACGGCGGCTGCTAGGAGGAGAGCTGAGGCCCCGTAGAATGAATCCCAAAATTCCAGGCAGGATCTTCGGACATGGATTACGTTCGCACCTTCAATGACGATCCCTGCGAGGGGCATCTTTCAACGCCCATTAGCGATTCTCCTGTCACCCGTCTGTTTATCAACAATCTTGCCATTAACCGCCGCGGCCTCTCTCCTCTGCTGCGGGGGCTGGAGATTGGCTTGGCCCACGGCTACTTCCTGGTGGGGCCGGAGATTCTTCTAGGCCCGCTGCGCGATTATCCTGGGGCAGCCAATTTGGGCGGACTGGTTACGGCAATGGCCATTGTGCTGTTGGGAACCGCCTGTATGTCGGCCTATGGCAGCGTTACCTTTGGAAACAAGCCAGAAACGCCAGGAGCTAATCCTTTGTCCACAGCCCGCGGCTGGGGGGATCTAACAGCGGGGTTCTTCCTAGGGGGTATGGGTGGTGCCTTTGCTGCCTACTTCCTTTTGGAGAACTTTGCCGGGATCGATGCCATCTTCCGAGGACTGGTGAATTAGTTGTCAAGCTTGTCAAGGCACTGGAGGGGAGCAAGACTATGACCGGTTCTTACGCTGCCGCTTATCTTCCTTGGATTTTCATCCCCATTGTTGGTTGGCTGCTGCCGGCAGTAGCCATGGCTGTGCTCTTTCTGTACGTTGAGCGCGACTAACTCTAGTCTCGGTGGGTCTTGGAAGAGGGATCCCTTATCCAGGGATCCCTCCCTTTTTGGCAGGAGGGTGGACTTTGGCAAAACGGCTGTTTCACCATGGAAAAGTTGCTGCTGGTAGAAGGCCAAAAGCTAAAACTGGGTTCTCAACACCATCGTCCTAGCCAAGCCAAAAAGCAAGGTTACAATACCCGTTTTCTGGGCGGCCTTGGCGGCGCTGGCGTTCCCACCGCTGGCTCACCAGGAAACCCAGGCAAGTCCAGGCCAGGTAGAATCCTC
>NZ_JANSJL010000105.1:0-952 GCF_047502745.1 Synechococcus sp. F70.1 | reverse complement strand
GCTCCCGCCCCACAACGATCTTCTGGGCATTGCCGCCAGAATAGCGGCGGGCCGTCAGGGAAATGCTGCGGGGGCGAACGTCGAAGCTCTCCACCACCTGGCGGGCATGTTGGTCAATGGCCTCTTCCCGAAAAAATCCCAACCAGCCGGTATACGGCTTTTGATGGTGATCCCCCAGGATCAGGTTGTCGCGGGTGGGGAAATCCAGCACCAAACCTCTCACATTGCGATCTTCGGGGATATGACTCAGACCCCAGCAACGCACCTGTCGGGCCGAAGCAGACAGGGATCCGGCTCCATAGCGAATTTGGCCGCGGTAGCTTCTCAAGCCGGTGATCGCCTCCACCAATTCCGTTTGGCCGTTTCCCTCCACACCGGCAAGGCCCACAATCTCGCCGGCACGTACCTGGAAGCTCGCCCCCGCCACCGCCGGCTTCCGCCCCGGTATATCCACCCACAGATCTCGCACATCCAGCAACACCTCCCCAGGGGTAGCGGCCTTTTTTTCAACGGTCAGACTGACTTCCCGCCCCACCATCAGCCGCGCCAGTTCCTGGGCATCGGTTTGGGCAGTGGGCAACGTCGCCACCACCTTGCCATCCCGAATGACGGTGACGCGGTCGGCCAGTTGCATTACCTCCTTCAGCTTGTGGCTGATGAAAATGACAGCTCCCCCCCGCTGGGCAAAGCGGCGCAAAAACGCAAACAGCTCGCCTGCCTCCTGCGGAGTCAACACTGCCGTCGGCTCATCCAAAATCAAGATGCGGGCCTTGCGGTAGAGCATTTTCAAGATCTCCACCCGCTGCTGTAGGCCTACCGGCAGATCCTCCACTCTGGCGTCGGGATCCAGATGGAAGCCCATCTCGGTAATCAACTGAGCCACCTCAGCCCTGGCCCGCCGGAAATCGACCTGAAAAAGATGCCCGGGTTCGGCCCCAAGAACCACGTTTTC
>NZ_JANSJL010000104.1:0-957 GCF_047502745.1 Synechococcus sp. F70.1 | reverse complement strand
CCTTCTTGCTGGAGGGATCCCTTTTTTGTGCCTGCTCTGGTACTCTGGGTGGGGGCGCTGAGTTTACAAACTCAGGGGGGGTTTGGATGGGATGGCTTATAGCTCTTATTATTTGGGTCCTTATTCTCTTAGGCCTTCTGGCGCTTGTTGTCTATCTAGCTGACTATCTAGAGAAGAAGCGTCGGGAAGCTTTGGAGCAGGTGGCCAGGAGCCTGGGCATGTCGTTTTCAGCAGAGCTACCCGAAGGGATCCGCTCCCGCTTGCTTCAGGCAGGCTTTAAACTATTTGAACAAGGCTACGATCGACGTTTCTACAACTCAATGTCCAAGCGGCTAATCGATGGAACTGAGATCGGTGCCTTTGACTATCAGTATAGGTACCCCAGCGGCAGGGGCAAGAGTCGCAGGATTGTCTGGGGCAAGAGTCGCGGCACTCATTGCCAGTCTGTTTTCTGGGCCTATTGCGAAGACCTACGGCTACCTCATTTTCGGCTGCACCCAGAAGTTCCCTTGTTCCACGACGTTGCTAAAGCTTTTGGCATGCAGGATATCAATTTCGAGAACCATCCCGACTTTTCTCGCCGCTACCTTTTGCGCGGAGAAGATGAGGCTAAGATTCGCCTGCGCTTCCATCCTAGGTTTCTTAGCTTCTTGGAGCAGCATCCTCCTTGTTGCGCTGAGGGATCCGGGCCGCAGCTTATTGTTTGGCGGGACGACCAACAGGTGAGTCCAGAAAAAATGGCAGACTGGCTGCGCTTCGGGGAAGAATGGGTGCAACGACTGCGGCTGCGTCGCGTTTAACTCTCTGGATCGTCCCTCAAGGCCACTCCCTGGGTATGATGAGAGGGAGAGTTTAAAAAACGTAACGTGTCTTCCTCATTGTCCCAGGCGGTTGTTCTCATTACAGGGGCCACAGGGGGAATTGGCAGTGCCCTTGTGCCTCTCTTGGCCCAGGCCG
>NZ_JANSJL010000103.1:0-961 GCF_047502745.1 Synechococcus sp. F70.1 | reverse complement strand
TTTCTGGGTACCCTTGCCTCTTGGGATGAGCGCCTACCTCGCTCGTGGAGCTGGTCCCCGTTGGGCTAAGTGCTTGTTGATCACTGCTCTCTTGGGGCTGAACTGCTTGACTGCCGGCTATGGGCTAAGCCAAGAGTCGGGTTTTTGGGCGCCCTTGGTAGCCGAAGAGCGGGATCTCTGGGAGCGACTGGTGGCAGAGGTAGCACCCATAAGCCCCCAGTTGGAAGCTGCCCAAGACCTGTACGAAGTAACTCCTAGCGGGCAAGCTCTAGAAACATGGCGAAGGCAGCGCCAGGAAAAGCGCCAGGTTGGGCAGTATCTCTATCGCCACCTGTTGCCCGGACAAAAAGTGCTGGTGGACGACGACATCCACTTTGAGGCTATCTTTTGGGCAAGAGACCCGCGCCTGTTTCTCACCCCTCACCAGTACGAGTTTGCCCTGGCTTTGCAGCACCCCCAGGAGCGGGTGGACTACTTGCTGGTGGCGGGGCCGGCGGATCCCTTGCGGAGCGCCGATCGCATCCTGCAATTTTGGCCTGAGCTCAATTTTGAGGGGCTGCCGGGCTTCAGGGAAGTTTATAGCTCCCCCCAAGTGCGGCTGTGGGCCCGCCAGGTAAAGCTTGAGGAGGAGACGGAATGAGCTGGAGACGACGATGGCCGAGGCGACAGGTGCTGCAGATGGGCGGAGCGCTGCTAGCTGCCTATGGAGTTGCCGGCTGTGGTCAAGGCTCCGAAAACGTTGCCCTTGGGAACCTGAACTTGTCAAAGCTGCTGGCCTGCTGGGAAGTGGGCATCGGGGCAGATCCCGGTCGCTTTCTTTGGGAGATTGAGTCGGATCCTCAGGTGGCGGCAGGGGCGCAGGGGTGGGATCCCCATTTCCTGAGTGGCTGGCTCAACAGCTTTGACCACCGCCAGGGGGATCTCTCCTTTTGGCGCAACTGGCACCAGGCCGGGCTTTTGC
>NZ_JANSJL010000102.1:0-996 GCF_047502745.1 Synechococcus sp. F70.1 | reverse complement strand
GATTGATGATTTCAAACTGGGATCCCAGCCGGATGGGGCTATTAAGCTCCACCTGCTCCGGGGCGGCTACCAGGATTTGCCAAGCGAAGTTTCCGCTCTCCAGTTTGCCTCCCTCTTTGGGCAGAAACTTCACGGCGGGCAAAAGCGGTCGGGCGGCCAGCCGGCTCAGGGCCCCAACCAAATAGGCAGCAGCCGGCAGCAACTGCGGATCCCCCAGCCACACTTGGCCCGATCCCCGCAGCACTGCTGGAATCTCTTGCAGCTCCCCAGTGGGAGCTTGGTAGCCACTCCAGAGAAGGCCAGAGCTATCGGAACGCACTTGCAAAGTCAGCGGGGTCAGGAATCCTCGACAATTGCCCGGGCTGGCCCCGTAGTCAAGGCGCAGCTCCAGTTGGTTGAAGCGGCGCAGCAGGCGGGTGGGCAGAGTAACAGTCTCGTTGAGCTGGGTGCGGCCTGTTAGGTTGTAGGTGCGCAGCAGAACGCCATTCAAGAACACGTAGCCCGTCAGGCGATCCCCGGCCCGGCCATCCACTGGGTTCATGATCACATCCAGTTGCGCTGCCAGATCCCGCGGGTGCCCCCCCAGTTGAGATAGGTTGAAGTTGAACACCAACGACTGGCTGCCAAACCCCCGCAGCAGGGGATCCACAATCCCCAGCTCACGGAAGCTGAGGCGGTTGGCCCTGAGAGCCTTCTCCAAATCGGATACTGCTACCACCTGGATCCCTCGGCTCACCAGACCTGCCCGCTTCCACTCTTCATAGAGGGCAAGAATGGACTCGCGGCGGGCGGCCACTCGCAGGCGGGATCCCTCGGGGGTAATTTCATGCTGCAGGTGGGGGGTGAAGTTGGCCGGTTCTAGGGTAACCTGAGCTCCTGCAACCGGGCGGTTGCTCCAGAGAATAGGGGTCTGGGGAAAGAGGTGGGAAAGCAAGCTATAGAGCCAAAGGGCCGCTTCTGCGGCTTCAGGAGTGAGGTTGGCTGGCACCACCAGAG
>NZ_JANSJL010000101.1:61402-92077 GCF_047502745.1 Synechococcus sp. F70.1 | reverse complement strand
TCCCCGGCCTACGGCCCGCTGTCGCGAATGCCCTTCAGGGCGGGGAGTATGTCAACAAGTTGCGGCGGCGGCAGGGGTACGATTAGTTTAGCGCTCCCTCGCCGATCCCTGAGCCAGGAAAAGTAAGCCATGCCTGCCCCGATGATTCTCCTCAACCATGTCAGCAAGGTCTATGCCAACGGCACGGTGGCCTTGCAGGATATGAGCCTAGCCATTCCAGAGGGGCAGTTTGTCAGCTTGGTGGGGCCCTCTGGCTGTGGGAAAAGCACAGTGCTCCGGCTAATTGCCGGCCTAGGGCAGTTGACCAGTGGCTCTATTGAGTGGGGGGGCCACTGCCAGCAAAACCTCCCCAGCCGCCCGGTGGAACCCAAGTTGGCTTTTGTCTTCCAGGAGCCAGCCCTCCTGCCCTGGGCCACGGTGATGGAGAATGTGCGCTTGCCGCTGAAGTTGGCGGGCGAGCCTAGGGAGAAAGCGGAGCCCAAGGTATTGCAGGCGCTGCGCCAGGTGGGCTTGCAAGGGTTTGAGCGCAGTTTTCCCCGCGAGCTCTCAGGGGGGATGCGCATGCGCGTTTCCATTGCCCGCGCCCTCGTCACCCAGCCCCAGGTGCTGCTCATGGACGAGCCGTTTGGAGCTTTAGACGAGATCACCCGCAGCAAATTAAACAGTGAGCTGCTAGAGCTGTGGCAGGAGCAGCGGTGGACGGTAATCTTTGTTACCCACAACATTTACGAGGCCGTCTACCTCTCCAACCGTGTCGTGGTCATGGCGGCCCGTCCGGGGCGAGTAGTGGCGGATATCCCCATCGATGCCCCCTACCCTCGGTCAGAAGACTTTCGCACCTCGCCCCTTTACAACGACTACTGTCGGGAGGTGGCAGCCCGTTTGCGCGAAGCTATGGGTAGCACGACTCAGGAGCCTTACCTGCCTCCTCTCTCGGTTGAACGGTTGCGCTGACAGGATGCCTGCTTTTTTCTATGGTGGATCTCCTTGCCTTCCTTTTCCAGTTCCTGGATCGCCGGCTGGGATCCCTGCCTGTCCTGCCGGAGCACTGGTCTTGGCATGGGTCGACTGGGGCTCTGGGCGGTGGGGTGAACGAGAGACTCAGGCCCGGCCCCCGCAGTGAGGCTGAGGTAGCTGGCTCTGGCCGGCCGACTTCTCCCCAGCGGTTGGATCTAGGTAGGTGGCTCAATCCGGATGTGATTGCCCCTGGGATCGTCGGCCTCCTTTTTCTGGGGCTTTGGGAGGTGGCGGTGCGGCTGACAGGGGTTCCCCCTTACCTGTTGCCGGGGCCGGTTTTGGTGGCCAGAACCCTGGTGAAGGAGTGGGGATCCCTTTTTCCTTCGCTGCTGGTTACCTTGCAGGTTACCGTGGTGGCTTTCCTCTTGGCTGCCATCTCTGGGCTGTTGCTGGCCGTTTTGTTTAGCCAGAGCAAATGGATTGAGCGCAGCCTTTTCCCCTATGCGGTGGTTTTGCAGACAACGCCCATCATTTCCATCGCGCCACTCATTATCATCTGGCTGCGCAACAACACCTTTGCGGCCATGGTGGTCTGCGCCTGGATTGTTGCCTTCTTCCCCATTCTCTCCAACACTACTCTGGGGTTAAACAGCGTCGATCACAACCTGCTCAACCTGTTTCAACTGTACAAGGCCAATCGCTGGCAAACTCTGATCTACCTGCGCCTGCCCAGCGCCCTGCCCTATTTCCTCGGGGGCTTGCGCATCAGCGGTGGCCTTTCTCTCATTGGAGCGGTGGTGGCCGAGTTTGTTGCAGGTAGCGGCGGGGAGCGGGCCGGGATCGCCTACCAGATTTTGATCTCCAGCTTCAACTTACAGGTGCCCCGCATGTTTGCGGCTCTGGTGCTGCTGACTGGCCTGGGGATCCTAATCTTTGTGGCCTTGAGCGCCCTGTCCGACAAAATCCTGGGCCACTGGCATGAAAGTGTTGTGCGCCGCGAAAACTAGGGGGGCTGCCTGGTGGCCAACTTGCCAGCGCCAGCAAGCTCCCAACCTAGGGTGTGGACCTATCTCGAAAAGCTCAGGAAAACAAGATAGGATGCCAGGAACCAGATTCGAACTGGTGACACGAGGATTTTCAGTCCTCTGCTCTACCAACTGAGCTATCCCGGCTTTCCGTAGCCCCTATTTTAGGGTGCTCAGGAGGTCTTTGGCAACAGGTAGCGCCCTAGTTTAGCCAAGGAGCTTTTCCAGGGCCTCCAGCTGCGGAATACAGAGAATGTTGCGGCTGCGATCCCGGCGGATCAACTCCTTTCGTTCTAGCTTGGAGAGAACGCGGGTAACGGTCTCCCTAGCTAAGCCGCTTAAGCTACTCAGCTCCCGATGGGGTAAGTTGGGGATTTCCACACCGCTGCGGCTGACCCAGCCCCGAGATTCGGCCAAGAAGAGGAGAATATCGGCCACGCGGGCAACACTGCTGGCCTCGCGCAACTGCAGCCGCCGGTTAAGCTGCCGCAGACGGCGGGACATGAGCTGGGCAAGGCGAATGCCAGCCTGGGCATTGGCAGCCAAGAAAGCTAGAAAATGCTGGGCCGACAGAGAACAAACCTTGGTCGGTGTTAAGGCAACCACATCGCTGGAACGAGGCGCCTCATCCAAAGCGGCCATCTCTCCAAAGATCTCGCCTGGGCCGAGAATGGTGAGGGTAATCTCCCGCCCCTCCATGTCGTGAGTGCGAATCTTGACCCAACCCTCTAGGATGAAATAGACGGTACTGCCCCAGTCGTTTTGCAACACGATGGCCTGGTTGACGGCATGGGAGCGCAGCGCCATCTGACGGGCTAGCGGCTCGAGCACCTTGGGGGAAAAGCCTTCAAACAACGGCATCAAGTGCAAATCCTTAGCCGTTACCTCGCTCACTGGTGATCTCCTGCAGTTGCGCTTGCCAATCTTGACTGGTGTCCAACACCGTCAAGTAAGACCGTTCCCCCTCGGAAAAATCCTGCCACTGCGCCTGCTGCTGGGCAAGGAGATCGGCAGTGGCATCGGCAATGTCGGCTAGGTTTCCTCCCTCGACTGTACCTGCGGCCATACGCCGTTGCAGACGCTCACGGAGGACAGCTTCAGGGGCGTAACAGTGGAGGATGCGCAAGGGAATCCCGCACTTTTGGGCCTGTTCAATGGCCATGCCCCGCAGCGCTTGCCGGTCAAACTTGGCGTCCAGAATTACGCTATAACCCTCTCGGGCCAACTCCACCCCCAATTGCACCAGGCGGCGGTAGGTCTTCTCGGTCATCTCTGGCGTATACACCTCCGGCCCCCCCCGCTGCCGCAGAGGGATCCCGGCCAAGTGCTTGCGCACGGCATCGGAGCGGATGTGAATGGCTCCCCGCTGCCGGGCTAGGTACCGGGCCACTGTACTTTTGCCCGCTCCCGAGAGGCCAGCCATCAAAAACAACTGTCCCTGTTTGGGAAGCGTGTATTCCCAGGCCAGTCGGTAGTAGCGGGCAGCAGTGTGGAAGGCATTGGCTTTGTCAGCTTCCGCAGCGGCAGGATCGTCCAGCAGAAAAGAGGTAACCTTGGCCCGCACATAGGCCTGGCGATTGAGGTAAATGGGCAAGATCTTCAGTCCTTCCCAGTCACCCGTTTCTTCCAGATAGGTGTTTAAGTAGGCGTTGCCCAGATCAGAACGGTGGCGGGCGTCCAAGTCCATCACTGCATAGGATACGTCGTACATCGTATCCACAAAGCGGAAAGCCTCGTTGAACTCGATGCAATCAAACAGCAAGATCTGGCCTTCCCACCAACAGAGGTTGCCAAGATGCAGATCCCCGTGGCCTTCGCGGATGCGGTCTTGGGCCATCCTCTGGTAAAACAGCTCCTGCCGCTCGGCAAAAAAGCGCTCCGTGTAGGCTTGGGTCTCCTGATACTGCTCAGCCGTCTGGGGACCGCCCACGTAGCGCTGGGTTTGGGCGTAATTTTCGTCGAAGGCCTCCCGTACCCGCTCTGGCCGGCCAAAGCTGCGGATGTAGTCGTTAGTCTCAGCCCGGGCGTGAAAGGCTGCCACCACCCGCCCCAGCTCCTCCATCAAGGCTGGCGTCAGCTCCCCCCGCTCGAGAAGGTTGCTGAAGAGTTGCTCTTGGGGAAACTGCCGCATTTTAAGGGCGTACTCCACCGGCTCGCCACTGCTGCCAAGCTGAAACCGGCCTTGGGTTTGCCCAATGGGCAACACCTGGAGGTAAAGCCCCGGCGCCCCGCGCTGGTTTAGGCGCAGCTCTTCTTGGCAAAAGTGGCGCCGCCGCTCCAGCGTGGTGAAGTTTAGAAAGCCAAAGTCCACGGGCTTCTTCACTTTGTAGGCGTAGTCGCCCGTCAGGAGAACATAGGAGATGTGGGTTTGGAGAAGCTGGATCGGCTCCCGCACCGGATGGGGGTAAAACCCCGGCTCCAACATTGCTTGAATGAGGGGCGGCAGGTGGGCACTGGCCATAGAAAACTGGGGATAAGGGATCCCTATTTTCGCTTAGCCTCCAAAGGGCAAAGCAGCCTCTGGGGGTGAAAGGCGAATAATGCTGATCCCTTGCTTAACCAGAGTCTCTTGAGCGGCAGCAGAAAGGGCGTAGGGCCAGACCAAGTATTTGGTGTTGATGTAGTCTTGTCCTCGCTTGGCCAGGCTCACCTGTTCCGAAAGCATGCGCACTTCTGGCCCGCGGGTGATGATGGCTTCGGTGCGGCGGATGCGTTGCATCAGTTGGCTAAACAGCTCTTGGGGCTGCTGCACGAACACCACAATTGCCAGGTCGCAGGGATTGTAGTAGGTGCCAATGCCGCAAAGCAGAAGAGCCTCGCTGGCAAGGACAAGCGTCTCCTCGTCTCCTAGGGCCACCACCGGGTAGAGAAAGGTGCGCACGTCTTCCGGCTGCCAGTGGTTAAAAGAACGGCTATCCACTTCTCCGCGCACCCACGAGGAAATTGGTGGGAAAACCGCTTCGCTCAGCAGCCGATAGACCGTCTGCGGCCGCCCCAGCCAGCAGAGGGCGTTCTCATAGAAGCTCTCGTTCTCCAGCAGGTGAGGGGTAAGTGGGTCAGCCATAGGCGGAGCTGGGCAGGGCCTCCCTTAGCCAGCCTAATCGGGAATGGTTAAGGCAATTTTGCCGAGAACGGATCCCTGCTCCAGCAAGCGGTGGGCAGCAGCCGCTTCGGCCAAAGGAAAGGTGTGGCTGAGACGGATACGCAGTTGGCCTTGGTCGATGAGGCGAGCGCACTGCCTGAGAATCTCTGCCTGATGTTGCTGGGCAGCAACAAGATTCTTCAGCATCGGCGTGAGCATCAGCTCAAAGCCTACCCGCAGGTTGCGGTCACGGGCCACCCGCCAATCGGTCTCCGGAGCAGGCGCCAGCAGCGTGACGAGATCGCCGTACACACGCACAGCCGGAAAGGTCTGCTCCAGTACTGGGCCGCCCAGGGTATCTAGCGCCAGATCCACTCCTTCCCCAGCCGTCCAGTCTAAGACAGCCCGCACAAAGTCAGTCTGGCGGTAGAAGATGGGCAGGTTGGCTCCCAGAGAACGGACGAACTCGGCCTTTTCTGGCGTGCTCACCGTAGTGGCCACTTCGCAGGCCCGCAGACGGGCTAGTTGAATGGCCACATGACCTACCCCTCCCGCGCCGGCGTGGATAAGCACCTTTTGGCCAGCCTGCAGCCGCCCTCGCTCGTAGAGGGCCTCCCAGGCAGTGATCAACACTAGGGGAGCCGCAGCAGCTTCGGCAAAGCTAAGGGTTCTGGGCTTGGGAGCCACAAAGCGCTCATCCACCACGATCAGCTCAGCATAGTTCCCCGGTTGCTTGCCCAGGCCGCCATAGCAGAAGTAGACCTCGTCGCCAACCCGAAACTGCCGCACCCCGGATCCCACCGCTTCCACAACGCCAGCCCCGTCACACCCCAAGATGGCCGGCATCTCTTCTGGGTAGAAGGTACCTCGCCGCCGCAGCTTAGTGTCGATGGGGTTGACGCCAGCAGCCTTGAGACGAACAAGCAGCTCTCGCTCGCCGCGGATCTGGGGATCGGGCACTTCCTGGAGTTGCAAGACCTCCGGCCCGCCGGGCACGTTCATGACAACAGCTTTCATGTTTTCGCTGCCTTTGGCTTGAGTCCACCAACTGCTCCCCTTCTGCCCCCAGCGAGGGAGGCTGTGAGGGACATGCAAAGGGCGACCTTCGCGCTTGGGTTCAACGATGCCGTGCCTTCCTGGAAAGTTAGGACAAGGCTTCGGGCCGCGCCCCACGGCCGCTCTTTCCCTTCCCGGGAGATCCTTAGCGCGCTACCACGATGGTAACGTACCCCCACCAAAGCAAGGGATCCGGGAAGATTCCTGCCCTCTCTATGAGGCTAGATATCGGTTTCACTGAGTTTGGCACTCAGGTAGTCGAAGGGCTCGGCTACAAAGCTGTAGTCCTCGTCGGTGCCAAGCAGCTCTAGGGTGCGCCGCTTCATGTTTTGGATCCCAATGACGGTTGGAGCAATCGGCACACCAAGGGAGTTGTAGGTCTCTCGCAGACCGGCCAAAACGCGCTCGTCCAAAATGCTGTTGTCGCCAGCCACCAGGGCGTAGGAGGCATAGCGCAGGAAGTAGTCCATATCCCGCAGGCAGGTGGCATAGCGGCGGGTAGTGTAGGCGTTGCCCCCTGGGCGGATCAGCTCCGGCACCTCGGCGAACAGGGCTGCCGCCGCCGTCTTGACAATGTCCACCGAGTTGAGGTTGATGACCTGCACAGCTTTGATGCGCCGCAACCCCGAATCGTAAAAGGCCCTAAGAGCGTCCATGGCATCCCGATCCAGGTAGCGGCCTGTCAGGTCGTAGGTTTTGATCAGGGTGGTTATGGCATCGCGCATATCCCCAACTCCGTTTTTGTGGCGTCTTAAAAGGCTAGGTTGAAAAATAGAACTCTTCAACTGCTCCCGGCAAGCAAGCTGCACCCACTGAGGCGTTTTCCGCCCTTGGTTGGCTCTCACGCAGTCTACCACACCGGAGGTTTTTCCCCGACAGGGAAATCAGGAATCCGGCAACAGCACCCGCAGCGGCTTGAGCAATCTGCCCTGGCGTTGTCCCAACCCCAGAAACTCTCCCTGCTGGCTTTTCACCCGCAGGGTCTCGGCAGTGGCCTGGGCGGGATCCAGAGGAATGGCCTGACCTTGCTGCCAGCGTCGGCTGTCTGAGGGTGACAGAGAGACTGACTCCCAGCTGGCAAAGCCCCACTCAATGGGCAGCAGGGCAGCAGCAGGGTTGGCAGATCCCTGCCACACCTCTAGCGGCCAACTCTCTTCAAGGCGAAAAGGGCCACTTTGCAGCCGCCGTAGCTGGCTCATCAAACCGCCACAGCCAAGCTTTTCCCCCACATCGCGGGCAAGGGCACGGATGTAGGTGCCGGGGCCACAGGCAATCTCCAGATCCACTTCCGGGAACTCGCCGGGACGCCAGTCCAGGATCTGCAGGTGCCGAATCACCACCCGCCGCGGCTCTAGCCCTAGCTCTGAGGCCTTTGCCCCCGCCCGCGCCAGCTCATAAAGCTTTTTCCCCTGCCGTTTGATGGCGCTGTAAAGAGGCGGCACCTGCCAGATCTCGCCGACAAACTCCCGCAGACATTCCTCCACCTGCTCGCGACTTAGCTCTGGACAAGGGGATCCCACCTCCACCTGCCCCTCGGCATCGTCAGTGTCGCTGCGCTGCCCAAAGCGAAAGGTTGCCCGGTAGACCTTGTCTCCTGGCAAAAACGCCAAAAAGCGCGTCGCCCGCCCCACGGCGATGGGCAAAACTCCCGTTGCCGCCGGATCCAGGGTGCCCCCATGTCCCACCTGGCGGGTGCGCAAGGTTCGCCGCACTGCTGCCACGCAGTCGTGGGAGGTGAGCCCTGCCGGCTTATCCAGATTGAGAAAGCCCTCCAGGGATCCCATAGTTAAGGTTTGTAACTAGGTTGCCGCAGCGCTTAACATGGGGTTGACTTCTGTTGTCAAGTTTGAAGCGCCCATGGCTCAATCCAACAAGTTATCTCAGCCTATCTGGCAACGCCTGCTGATGATTGCCCCGTTTTTCCTTTGGGGTTCGGCAATGGTGGCGATGCGAGATGCCCTCTCTGAGACCACTCCGCTCTTCATTGCCATTCTGAGGCTGTTGCCGGCCGGGATCCTGGTTTTGGCCTTCCGGATCTGGCAGGGGCGGGCCTCCGGAGCGTCTCAGCCCTGGCATCCCCAGGGACTGCAGGGCTGGCTGTGGGTCTTGGCCTTTGCCCTGGTGGACGCCACCTGTTTTCAGGGATTTTTGGCCCAAGGGCTGCAGGAAACCGGCGCCGGCTTGGGATCTGTGCTAATTGACTCGCAGCCCCTGGTGGTAGCCCTGCTGGCCACCTGGTTTTACGGGGAGCGGCTGGGGGTGCTGGGCTGGCTGAGCTTGGGGCTAGGAGTTTTCGGCATCGGCCTTATTGGCCTTGGAGGGGGGGGATCCCTGCAGCTAGGAGCTGGCGTTGGCTGGATGTTGCTGGCTTCGCTGTCAATGGCCATCGGCACCGTGATGATGCCCAAGGTGGCAGAGGTGGCGGATCCCGTGTTGGCGACCGGCTGGCACATGGTGCTGGGTAGCCTGCCCTTGATCCTGCTTTCGGCGCTGACAGAAAGCGAGCAGTGGCAGCACCTGAGCGGCATCCATTGGCTGGATCTACTTTATGCCTCGGTGATGGGAAGCGCTGTGGCCTATGCCCTCTTCTTCTACTTCGCCTCCCAGGAAAATCTCACCGAGTTCAGCTCCCTAACCTTTCTCACCCCCGTGTTTGCCCTTTTCTTCGGCAGCACCCTCCTGGGCGAGACCCTCACCCCGCAGCAGTGGGTGGGCGTAGGCATTACTCTGCTCTGCGTGTACGTGATCAACCACCGGCAAAAATGGCAGGAGCGCTTGCCTCTGGTTTGGAAAGGGATCCTGGCCGAGCTGGGCCTTGCCCCTAGCCCTGTCGAAGTTCGCGAGGGGCAGTCTAAGTGAGGGATCCCTCAAGGCTCAGAAACCCCATTGCATCTCGCACCTTTTGGAGGGTTTGCTCGGCCACGGCACGGGCCTTGGCAGCATTTTCCCGCATTAGCTCGTGGAGGTAGCCAGGGTCACTCCAGAGCTCCTGGTAGCGCTTTTGAATGGGCTCTAGAGTGGCGATAATGCTGTCGGCAAGCAGGGGTTTGAACTGCCCCCATCCCATCTCGGCACATTCAGCCGCTACCTCCTCCTTGCTCTTGCCGGAGGTGAGCATGTAGATTGTCAGCAAATTGTGGGCCTCTGGGCGGGCCGGGTCGTCAAAGGTAATGCCTCGGATGGAGTCGGTCTTGGCTTTTTGAATCTTTTTGCGAATGGCATCCGGACTGTCCAACAGGTGGATGCGGCTGAACTCGGAGGGATCCGACTTGGACATCTTGCGGGTGCCATCGGTCAAGCTCATGATCCGCGCCCCTTGCGGACGAATTAATGCCTCAGGGATGACAAAGGTCTGTCCAAAGCGGTCATTAAAGCGGCGGGCAATGTCCCGACATAGCTCGATATGCTGCCGCTGATCCTCTCCCACGGGCACGTACTTGGGCTGGTAGAGGAGAATGTCCGCCGCCTGCAGAATGGGGTAGCTAAACAGGCCAACACTTGTCTCCTCTCCCTGTTTTTCTTTCTTTTCCTTGTACTGGATCATGCGCTCTGCCCAGTTCATGGGAGTGATAGTGGCAAACAGCCAGGCCAGCTCCGTATGGGCAGGCACATGGGACTGCACAAACAGCACACAATACTCCAGCTTGAGGCCACAGGCCAAATAAAGAGCAAACAGGGAACGGGTGCGCTCCCTCAACAGCTTGGGATCCTGGGGCACAGTGACCGCGTGCTGATCCACAATGCAAAAGAAGTTCTCGTAGTGCTCCTGGTCGGCCACCCAGTTTTTAATCGCCCCTAGGTAATTGCCCAGGTGCAGCTCACCAGAGGGCTGAATGCCGGAAAAGGTGCGCGGCTTGGCCATAGCACTCTCAAACAAGACCGCAGACAAAAGCCAAGAAAGTCTTTTTCAGAATACCAAGAGAGTTGCAGCCCTTCCTGACACTCATATGTCAGACCCCCAACCCGAACCGCTCCGCGCTGCCAATCACTACGTGCTGCTGATCCCGGGCCTGCCAGAGCAATTTCTCAGCTCTGAGGAATTGCAGGAGTTCCTCGTGCGGCTGCTTCAAGAACATCCCCATCTGGTGGATGCGGATCTGGCCCGCTACCCCACTCCCCAAGCCCAGGCGCAACGGCTCATCGACACTACTTGTGAACTGGAAGTCTCCCCTGGTGAAACCGTACAGTGGCACCCGGTGCGCCTAAGCAAGCGCCGCTCGGCCTCTTCTGGGCAAAGCTCAACCTAGGGGTTTTGTGGGCGTGGTACAACGCAAAGAAGAGGCACCCTAGGGGAGGTCAACCATGCCCCGCGGCATGAAGAACGACAACTTCATCGACAAAACCTTCACCGTCCTGGCTGATCTAATCCTCAAGTTGCTGCCGGGGGTGAGTTCGGAGGAGAAGAAAGCCTTTGCCTACTACCGAGACGGCATGGCGGCCCAAAGCGAAGGGGAATATGCCGAGGCCCTAGAAAACTACCGCGAGGCTTTGGCTTTAGAGAAGGACGACCAAGACCGCAGCTACATCCTCTACAACATGGGCCTGATTTACCAAAGCACGGGAGACCTGGACAAGGCCCTGGAGTACTACCACCAGGCCCTAGAGCTCAACCCCCGCCTCTGCTCTGCCCTCAACAACATTGCCGTTTTGCTGCACCACAAAGGTGAGCAGAGTCTGCAAGCTGGGGATGAAGAAACGGCTGAGGCCCTATTTGACGAAGCTGCCCGATACTGGATCCGTGCCATTCGCATTGCCCCCAACAACTACATCGAGGCCCAAAACTGGCTCAAAACCACAGGGCGTGCCAACCTGGAGCTCTTTTGAGGTCTGGCTAAGGTAAACTCATCGGTAGCCCATAGGGCCAAGGAAGCAATGCTGACCCGCGAAGAAGTACGCCACGTCGCTCACCTGGCGCGGCTAGAGCTCACTGAGGAAGAGGAAATCCAGTTTACCCAGCAGCTAGCAGATATTCTGGCCTACGTAGAACAGCTTAAAGAGCTGGACACTGAAGGCGTAGAGCCTACTTTCCATGTCCTCGATATCGAGCTGCCCACTCGCCCCGATGAGGTGGAGCCCTACGCCAATGTCGAGGGGATCCTAGCTAACGCCCCCGACCGCGTCGACATGTTCTTCAAGGTGCCCCGCATTTTGGAAGAGGAAAGCTAAAAGCTGCACTCTTGCCGGCCTTCGCCCTAGCGCCAGAGGGCGAACTTTCTGGGGGCTTTGCTACCAACCCCCTTATGCCAGCAAATGCAAGGAGAAGCCTCAGCTCTCCTCTGCGGGGATGGCCTTGACCAGCTACTCCACCCCCTCGATCCGGTCTTCCACTTCCTGATACAGCTCCTGCAGGAGCTCGATGTTGGCTTGGGAAGTTTGCCAGTAGCCACGCCCATGCACCTCCAGGAGGGTGCCGACGATGCGCCGGAAGGAGTGGGGGTTGAGGTTCATGAGGCGCTGCCGCATTGCCTCGTCCTTGATAAAGGTCTCGTTGGCCTCCTCATAGATCCAGTTGTCCACCGCACCTGCCGTGGCCGACCAGCCAGAGGTGTTCACCAGCCGCTTGGCAATCTCCCGCACCCCTTCGTAGCCGTGCTTGAGCATGCCCTCATACCACTTGGGGTTGAGGAGCTTGGTGCGAGCGTCCAGGCGAATGGTCTCGCTCAGGGTGCGGATCTGGGCATTGGGCGTGGTGGTATCGGCAATGTAGGCTGAGGGAGCCTTGCCGTCGGGGCGCAGGCTCTGCACCAGTTTGGTGGGATCCGCATCAAAGTAGTGGCTGACGTCTGTCAGACTAATCTCCGACGAATCTAGGTTTTGGAAGGTTACATCCACCGTCTTCAGGCTGGCCTCAAAAAGCTGCCGCATCTGCTGGTTGGGCAAATTGGAGCCGAAGGCAAAGGACTTGCGGGATAGGTACATCTCCCGCAGCTCGCTTTCGTCCTCCCAAGAGCTGTTTTCCACGGCCAGGCTGATGTTGGCCGAGTAGGAGCCAGAAGCGTTGGAAAAGACCCGCGTTGCCGCCTGCTCCAGAGTCAGCCCCAATTCTTCTGCCTGCTGTAGGGCATGCTTGCGCACAAAGTTCAGCTCCAGCGGCTCATCGGCTAGGGCTGCTAGCTTCACTGCCCGGTCGAGAAGGGCCATTTGGTTGACAAAGAGATCCCGGAACACCCCGGAACAGTTCACCACCACGTCAATGCGGGGCCGCCCCAGCTCCTCCAGGGGGATGAGCTCCACTTTGTTTACCCGCCCCAGGGCATCTGGCTTAGGACGCACCCCCAGCAGGCAGAGCACCTGCGCCAGCGACTCGCCGTAGGTCTTGATGTTGTCCGTGCCCCAGAGCACCACTGAGATGGTCTCCGGGTACCTGCCGCCGTTGGCGCTCAGCTCCCGCGCCAGCAGCCGTTCCACCACAATCTCCGCCGACTTGATGGCCGCTGCCGTGGGGATGGACTGGGGATCCAAAGCATGGATGTTGCGCCCAGTTGGCAAGACGTTGGGGTTGCGGATGGGATCTCCTCCCGGCCCCGGTGGGATGTACTCCCCTTCCAAGGCCCGCAGCAGCGATCCCAGCTCATAATCTGCCGTAATTTGCTTGAGGCACTCTTCCAGAAACTCAAACAAAGGCTTGAGCAGGTCTGGATCCACCTGGGGGTAGCCTGCCTCCTTCAGGGCCACCAGCCAAGGCGCTTGCCGTCCCATGTTGAAGAAGTTGAGCTTGGCCACGCGCGAGACCCGCCCCTGGGCGTCGGTCTGTTCCCGCACGAGCGCGGCCACTGCTTTATGGCAGGCCTTGTTGATGCGATCCAGCAGCTCTGTATCCGCCAGGTGCCCCCGATCCCGGTTGCGGTAGATTTCGTCGATATCCCGCCCCAGGCTCTGGGCAATGATGCGGGGTAGGCCGAGGATCCCTTCCTCCGGCCGGTCAATGCTGGCAATGCTTACCAAGGTGGCAATCGCCTCTTCCGCCGTGGGGGGCGCCCCAATCACATGCAGCCCACAGGGCAACAGCCGCGACTCAATCTCCATCAGCTTGGCGTAGAGCTTGCCCACCACCGTGTCCCGTTCCTCTAGGGTGAGCTGGGCAGCGTCCACCGTCGGCAGCTCCACGTCTTTGTCTAGGTTGACTAGCCGCGCCTTGTCGCAGATGGCGTTGACAATGGCAATGCCCCGCGCCCCCTCCCGCAGGGTTTGGTAAGAGCCAATCAGGTCCCGCAGCTCCTGCAGCCCCTTGTAGAGGCCAGCGTTTTCTGCTGGCGGTGTCAGGTAGCTGATGGTGCAGGCATAGCCGCGCCGCTTGGCAATGGTGGCCTCGCTGGGGTTGTTGGCAGCGTAGTAGTAAAGGTTAGGCAGGGATCCAATCAGGTTATCCGGGTAGCACTCGCTGGACATGCCAATCTGCTTGCCCGGCATGAACTCGAGAGACCCGTGGGTGCCAAAGTGGATGACCACGTCGGCTTTCCAAACTTTTTCCAGGTAGGTGTAGTAGGCGGCAAAGCCATGGTGGGGACTGGCCGACCTGGAAAAAAGTAGCCGCATGGGATCCCCTTCGTAGCCAAAGGTGGGCTGCACCCCGATGAACACGTTGCCAAAGTGCTTGCCGTAAATCAGTAGATTTTGCCCATCGGTGTTCAGGTGCCCTGGAGCTGGCCCCCAGTATTTCTCAATGGCTTTGACGTAGGGGGTCAGGGCCTCGTACTCCCGCACCGACAGCTTGGCCGCTACATTCAGCTCCGGGCTAGCGTACTGAGCTTGGGGATCGTGGAGGATAGACTCCATCAGCTCCTGGGGGGTTTTGGGCAGCTCTGGCCCCAGGTCGTAGCCATTGTGGGCCAGCGCCTGCATCACCCGGTGGATGGAGGCAAACACATCCAGGTAGGCGGCTGTTCCCACATTGCCTTTGTCGGGCGGAAAGCTGAAAATGGTGATGGCAATTTTCTTCTCTATCTTGGGCTTGCGCCGCAGATTGGCCCATTTAATGGCCCGCGCTGCAATCAGCTCAATCCGATCCTGCATCGCGTGAGCTTTGCCGGTGACGGCGTCCCGCCCCGAGAGGATGATTGGCTCAATGGCCCCGTCCAGCTCGGGAATGGCAACTTGCAGCGCCACCTGCACGGGGTGCAGGCCCAAGTCACTGTTGGCCCATTCCTCGGTGGATTGAAACACCAAGGGCAGGGCCACCATATAGGGGCGATTGAGCCGCTTGAGTGTCTCCACTGCCTTGGGGTGATCCTGCCGCGCCGGCCCGCCCACTAGGGCAAACCCGGTTAGCGACACCACTACATCCACAATGGGCGCCGTCTTTTGCTCGTTCCAGAAAAACTCGTTCACTGGCTTGGAGAAGTCCAAGCCGCCGGCAAACACCGGCACCACTCGCGCCCCGCGCGACTCCAGCTCTTGCACCATGGCAACATAGTGGGCATCGTCCCCCGTCACCAGGTGGGTGCGCTGCAGCACCAGCCCCACGCAGGGGGCCAAGGGATCCTTCACGTCTTCCGGCAGATCCTCGCGGGCATTGTACCAGTCCCAGTACTCCGCCAGGCTGGCAAACATTTGCGGCGCCAGCGGGTGCCAGATACCCATCTCCAAGTAGGTGACGGGCTCAGCAAAGGAGAGCTGCCCCCGCATCCCTGGCAGGTAGCGATCCGCCAGCATGAGCAAAAAGTTCTCCAGGTTCTCCCGGGATCCGCCCAGCCAGTACTGGAAGCTGAGCATGAAGTTACGGGCATCCTGCGCCTTGTCGAAGGGCAAGTACTTCAACACCTTGGGCAGGGTCTGCAGCAGCTTCAGCATCCCCTCTTGGAAGCTGGATCCCTGCTGGCGCTTGCGCATGAACTGGGCAATGGCGCTCTTGGACTGCCCTAGCTGCGCCATGGAGAAGGATCCCAGCTTATTAAGGCGCATCACCTCCGGCATGGAGGGGAAGACCACCACCGCATCCAGCCGCTCCCGCAGGGGCTCCACCGCCTGCACCACCTTCTGGGCAATGTCTTCGATAAAGATTAGGGATCCAATAAAGACGTTGGCTGTCTCCAGATCCCGCTGGAAAGCCTCATACCCCGAGGGATCCCGCAGCTCCTCCACCAAGTACCCCGACAGCTCCACCGCCAGCTTAGGGTTGTGGGCATTGATGCGCTGCACCGCCGCCGTCAGGGCGCTCTGATACTGCGGCTCCAACACCACGTACACCACCTTCATCAAGCGGCGATCCCCCACCTCAGCAGGGGCAACGTGGCGGGTGATGGGCTTAACCAGAGTAAACATGCGGTCGCTCTCCGTCCGGTGATGCAAACAGCCTACGGGTAAGCATTATCCCTTATGACCTGTTTCCCGTTCTACCCGAGAAACGGATCCCTGCTGGGGGCACGGAGGCAAGGCTGTAACAATTCGAAATAACCTTTGAGCCTCTGTAAGGGCAGAGGGATCTGATCACTCTGTGGGAGCCTTTCACGTTACCCTTAGCAAGGGAGCAGCGCAGTACGTTGTCTACGTTAAGGCTGCAGAGGATTGTTGAAGCAGAAGAGGATCGGCTAGGGTGAGTGAAGCGGAGTTAGCAGAACTTGTTTTGACTAAGCTTAAAGAAGCTGGGTTCGTAGTAACAGATGAAGGTAAGCTACGCCCTTCTGTCCTTGGTAAGGAGAGCTTGCGGCGGGTACACAGGCCTGCTCTTCAGTTAGAAATCGCTAACCGGCAAGATTGGCTTCGCCAATATCTTCCTAAATACCTCACCTTCTTCGCAGATGGTAACGAGATTATACCTGAGCGCATTGATCCGGTTTTAGTTGAGGTTACCAAACAGCAGCACCATGACCTCTTTCGCATAGCTCGGCTACTCTGGTCTATCCCGTTCTCCAAGGGATATGGGCGCCGCTCCCGGTTTCTAATCATAGACAAAGCTAATGACAAGCTGATCGGTCTGTTAGCTCTGCAGTCCCCGCCTCTTAGTTTTCCAGCTCGCGATCGTCTGTTTTGCTACCCCCCTAGCAAAAAAACGGAGATGGTTAACCAGACAATGGATATTCAAACTTTGGGTGCTGTGCCACCATATAACCGTCTCCTAGGTGGAAAACTGGTAGCGTTGGCAGCAGCGTCAAATGAGGTTCGACAAGCCTACTGGCACAAATACCTGGGTCGTGTAACTGAAATCGAACAGCGCATCCTAAAACCTCACCTAGTTGCACTTACAACCACAAGTGCTTTTGGAAGAAGTAGCCTGTATAACCGCCTGAGTTACAAAGGAATTCTTATAGCTAAGTCTATTGGCTATACCGAAGGATACGGAGCTTTTCACCTAGCGGAACTTTACCCACTATTCCGAGAGTTTTTAGAAAACCAAGGCATTTCGACTCGCGGTGGCTTTGGTAGTGGGCCAAGGCGGAAATGGCAAATAATAGTGAAAGCCCTCAGACGGCTAGGTCTTTCAGATCAGCTCCTCTACCATGGCATAAAGCGGGAAGTGTTTCTGTTTCGCCTGGTGGACAATCTGGAAGCATACATGGAAGGCCGTGACACTGAACCAATCTATCGCAATTTGCCATTCTCGGAACTGGTCGCCTGGTGGCGGGAGCGCTGGCTGCTGCCGCGAGCAGGGCGAGTGGATGGATGGCGGGCTTGGCGCAAAGAGGAAATCAAGAATATACTTCTGATGGAACAGAATAAGGCCACAGAGTAAAGATGGAGTAATTTGTAATGGAATCTGGAGAGCGTCCCTTTGGTGAACTTCCTGCTGCTTTAGTTGATGAGGCTCTCAAACGCACAGCGGATCTTGGTCAGAAACTGCTGGATAATTTTGAGCAAGTACGCACTCGTCGCGAGGAATGGCGAGAGGGCCTCAAGAGAGCAGGCTTGCTTCATCGCGATGCCGAGGTTCCCTATACGTCTGTTCCAACAACCTGCGGTGTAGATGGTTCCTATGCTGTTGAGCGATTGTTAGCCAGCGACCTGATTGCAGCAGCTGCTGTGGCTGTCGAAGGCTTGACGCCACCTTCAGAAACGCGCTACTGGCCCGAACCTCGCCACCGAATTTGGATAGAGACGGAGGCGCACGAAGCCGAAACGGGCACCATCCTGCGTGCTCTGATGATCGGTATGGAGTTAGAACTGGCAGCACAAGCGCCGCACGAGGTTGTCTTTATAGATGGCTCTCTCACGACCCCTCTCATTTACTTTAATCAGGCGCTGAACAAGAGTCAGGATGCTTTACATTTGCATACGACGGCCCGCTTTCTTGGGGGCGTGCTCTCGTTCCTGGAAGCTTACCGAACAGTATTGGCCTCAGCTCGAAGCGACCGTTGCTGGGTAGCGATACCCAAATATACGACAAGACGGGAAATTGGCCAGAAAATGGGCTGGCCTGATACCCACGACGATCGCGGACTTCTAAGTTTTGTGCTGGAGCCGGGTGAATACACAGGCCCTATGGTTCTCCAACAGCCTTCTCAACCCTGGCACTTGAATCTGGATCCACTCGCATCTAATCTCAAGCAAGAAGCAGAAGGCGTAACAAGGGAGATTGTTGCTCTACTGGATGAAATCCGGGTCGTTTATTATCGTCCTTATCCCTGGCTTCCCGCTCTTCGAGTGGAGATGAACCCGACGGTATCTGAAAATCGGGCGCGCCTGGCCACAGTGCTCCATGGCATTCGTCATCAATGCGGTACACCGGCGGTCATGGAGCCCTACCCCCTCTACATGGCGGATCGTATGGTCAAGCACTTGCCCAAGGCCATCCCTACGTTTCGGCAGGTTACCAGCCAGCATATCGCTGAGACGTATTTGGGGGACGTTAGTGAGGTTTTTCTAGGCCTGCATGGTTATCGCACCGAGTCAGGAGTCTGATCCTATGCCAACGAATAATCTTGATCAGCTTGTGGATGCAGCGGAACGGATTGGCGTGGTGGGGTCACCATCCTCTACCAGTGAATTGGCGCTGGACATCTTGGCCGGAGCCGTCAGCAAGAAGCTTGTGGGGGAACTGGCCCTGTTTCGCTATTACCAGGATGGGCTTTCTCATTATGCTTTGGGACAGATTACTGAGGTGAAACTGCGCAATGTCTGGCACGAAGACCCCACCATGCGCAGCCTGATTCGTCAGCGTGGGCGGGTGGATACAGTCAGCGAACGCCAGGATACCCATACAGGGGAGATGACGATCAGCGCCGTCTTCTCTGCTGAATCCAATGGCTACCGTCCCAGTATCCTGGGCACTGTCCCGGCTACAGGCACGCCCATTCATCTTGTCAATGATGCCGTTTTATCCGAATTGCTCTCGCCCTATCGTGACCAGCTTTTCTACCTGGGGCATGTCTATGGCTCAAAACCGCTTTTGCCCCTTTGGTTCAAACATTTCGACACTGGTCCCCAGGGTGCTGGCGAAGCCTACCATCTGGGCATTTTTGGCAAAACCGGTTCTGGAAAGTCGGTGCTGGCTAAGATGATCCTGCTGGCCTATGCCCGCTATCCCGGGATGGCACTCCTGGTCATTGATCCGCAGGGTGAATTTGCTAAAGAGGCGAGAGGTGAGGCAGTTCCAGGCGCATTCCAGTTGCGAATGAAAGAAGTCCTGGACAGGCTTGGAAAGCCGACCAATGTGCATAGCGTGAGGAATTTGGTGCTGGACCGGTGGAACTTGTTTGAACAGATCCTCTTGGAGTCAGGATTCTTTCAGCGGCTTGGCGTTAAAGCAGTCGAAAACCAGCGTCAGGCCGCAGAGGCCATAAGTGAGCAGTTGCAGAAAGACAGTGTACATCTTGCCGAGTTACACAAACGTGAGAGTTTCGATAAAGCGTGGGGATATTTGCAGGAAGAGCGTATTCAGGTGCGATTTTATGGTTCGAAGGAGGCTAGGGAACGAGTCCGTCAGCAGATGGCTGGTGCCAATCAGAATGACCTATATCAGACAATTTGGCTTCCTGTTACGCAACTGTTTCGTGAAAATCGATCAGGAGCACAGAAAGTAGAGCAGCTGTTGGCCAGCCTGTTTAACTCTGATCGAAATCAACGGCCTCTCGTCGTGATAGACTTGTCTATAGAACAGGCAACTCAAACTGCTGCGAGTTGGAATACACTCCCCCTTTTTGGTGGAGATCAATCCCAGCTGCAAAGTACTCCCTTGTTCTGGAATGAGACGATACAAGCGCTGGTGATCAAACGGCTATTGGAAGGTATTCGCACAGCGGCAGAATATGCCTATCGGCAAAGCCAAGGTCTCAACACACTGGTGCTGATAGATGAAGCTCACCGCCTTGCACCCCGTGAAGAACCTGAGAGTGAAGAGAAGAAAGCTGTACGGGGCATCTTGATTGATGCGGCACGCACCACTCGTAAGTACGGAGTAGGCTGGCTATTCATTAGCCAGACCCTATCCAGTCTGCACCGCGAAATTCTGGAGCAATTGCGCATCTTTTTCTTTGGTTTTGGTCTAGGTATGGGAGCTGAATTCAAGACATTGAGTGAGCTAGTAGGTGGGCGTAGCAAAGCCCTTGATCTCTATCAGCTATTCCGTGACCCACGCTCGTCCTTTGACACTGAAAGCCGAGAGTACTCATTTATGACCATTGGCCCAGTTTCTCCTCTCTCGTTTGCGGGTACACCGTTGTTCTTCAACGCTTTTAGCAATGCCGACGAGTTTTTAAGGGCCAACTTTAAGGGGATCCATCAACTACCTCCAAGTACACTAAGAAACCCAGCCCCCGGAAACGTGACTGCCTGATTCTAGAAGCAGTGACAGCGAGGCAGCCTGGCAAGCCACGGGGGCTATGCTAGGCCGGGAGGTTAGTCTTGAAGCTGAGATGCGCGCTCACTACCTACAACATGTGCCGTTTGAGGGTCTTGGCTACATAGAGTCTTGGCTTAGAGCCAAGGGATACCCTGTAACAGGCACAAAGTTTTTTGAATCGACGAGATTGCCGAGCCTGGATGAATTTGACATGCTCATCGTCATGGGTGGCCCTATGAGTGCCAATGACGAAAGCACGTTTCCTTGGCTAGGTCAGGAGAAAGAGTTTATCCGCAAGGCCATCGGGGCCGGCAAATCCATTTTGGGCATCTGTCTGGGGGCGCAACTGATTGCCAGCGCAATGGGGGCTCGGGTGTTTCCCAATCCTGTCAAGGAAATAGGCTGGTGGCCGGTGCAAGGGATCCAACCGGCTAACGAGCTGGCCTTTCGCTTCCCGCCTTTGATTGAGGTTTTTCACTGGCACGGGGAAACTTTCGAGCTGCCGCCCGGTGCAATTCACCTTGCCAAAAGCGAAGGCTGTGAGAATCAGGCCTTTCAGCTTGGACGCTCAGTGATCGGCCTCCAGTTTCACTTGGAAACCACGCCAGAACTGGTGCAAGGGCTTGTCTCCAACTGCTGCGACGAACTATTGCCATCTACCTATGTGCAGTCAGAGGCAGAAATCCTCTCAGCCTCCCCTGAGAAGTACCAAGCCATAAACTGTCTAATGGGCGAGGTCCTCTCCTTTCTCTGTCGTTGCAATCCCTAGCCCAGTGCCACGCTCTAGAGGGCGGCTAGATTTGTAAAATGCGGATCTGCAAGCCCAAGTTGCCAAGGAACTAGACGTGGGCCATCAAGTTCTAGGGCTGGGGATCGCAGGTCGGTCGGCTGCACGGCTGCTGCGAGCGCAAGGAAAAGAGGTTTGGGTCTGGGACGAGCAGGACTCGGAGATCTTGCGGCAACGGCAGGCGGATCTGGAACGAGAGGGGATCTCTGTCCAGCTGGGCCAGCCTTTTCAACTGCTGCCAGGGGTGGAGCAAGTGGTGGTTAGCCCCGGCATTGCCTGGGATCACCCGCTGCTGCAAGAGGCACGTCGGCAAGGGATCGAGGTGCTGGGAGAGGCAGAGCTGGCCTGGCAGTTCCTAGAGCATCTGCCTTGGGTGGGCATCACGGGCACCAACGGCAAAAGCACCACCACGGCCCTAGTGGCGGAGATGTTCAAGGCAGCAGGGCTAGAAGGGATCCCTTGCGGCAACATTGGCTTGCCCCTGTCCCAAGTGGCTCTGGAGACTTGGCAAGGGCAGCGTCGGCCAGATTGGATCGTGGCAGAGCTGAGCAGCTACCAACTAGAGGCCAGCAGCCGCCTGATGAAGAGCTCCCCCGGAGGCCCACCCCGCATTGGGGTGTGGACAACTTTCACCCCAGATCACCTAGAGCGGCACGGCACGCTGGAGCGCTATGCCAGCTTTAAGGCGCGGCTACTGGAGCGGGCCCAGTGGCGGGTGGTCAACGGTGAGGACCCCTACCTCTTTCGCCGGCGGCGAGACTGGGAAAATACCTACTGGGTTTCGCTGCAGGATCCACAAGCGGATGTCTTCCTGCGAGGGAGCACGCTGTACATCCAGGGGGAAGCGGTGGCGGAGCTGGAGGACTTTGCTGAGCGCTGCCCTGGCTCACACAACTTGCAAAACTTGCTCTTGGCAGCAGCGGCTGCTCATCTAGCCGGGATCCCCAACGCTGCCGTTCAAGCCGCCATCCGCTCTTTTGCCGGTATGCCCCATCGGCTGGAACGGGTGGCCCAAATCCAGGTGGGATCTACCCCCATCCGCTTTGTCAACGACAGCAAGGCCACCAACTACGAGGCCGGCTGGGTAGCGCTCAACGCCCTCTCCCCGCCCATTATCCTCATTGCCGGTGGAAGGGCCAAACAGGGGGATCCCTCGGCCTGGCTGCAGCTTATTCAGGCCAAGGTGGCCCGCGTGTTGCTCATTGGGGAGGCCGCTCCTAAGCTGGCCAAGGCTCTTCAGGAAATCCGCTATACTGACGTCGAGATCCTGCCGACCCTAGATGTGGCGGTGGAAAGGGCCTTTGCAGCCGCCTGCTCCCTAGCGCAAGCTCTAGCCAATCCAGCTCAGCCCATCACCGTTTTACTGTCGCCTGCTTGTGCCAGCTTCGACCAGTACCCCAGCTTCGAGCACCGTGGCCACCACTTCCGCGCCTGCTGCCAAGCCCTGGTGGGATTCCTGGAACGCTGAAGCGCGCTGGCTGCGTTGGCTGACGCTGGTCTGGCTGGGGATAGGGCTGGCGGTATTGTTTTCGGCCTCCTACCCGGTGGCGCAGCAGACTACCGGCGATGGCCTCTACTTTTTTAAGCGCCAGTTGCTTTGGGCGGGGCTGGGGCTGGCCTGCTTCACCCTCTTGGTGCGTATCCCCTTGCAGCGCTGGTTCCCCTGGGCCGGGATCCTCTGCCTGCTGGGCATTGGCTTGGTCTGGGCTACCCAGGTGCCGGGGCTAGGGGTTTCCCGCCTGGATGCCAGTCGCTGGCTGGATTTGAAGGTGATCCCTGTCATCCAGCCTTCGGAACTGCTCAAGCCCCTGCTGGTGCTCCAGGGAGCTTGGGTGTTTGGCCGTTGGTTCGAGCATCCCCGCTGGTTTCGTAGAGTCTGGGTTGGGCTCTTTGCTTTGGGGCTGCTGGGGATCCTCACCCAGCCCAACTTGGGCACCACGGCCATTTGCAGTCTTACTCTCTGGGTTATGGCCTGGACGGCTGGGGTCCCCCTCTTCGCCCTTTTGGCTACGGCAGGCCTGGGGACGCTAGCAGCAGTGGTGAGCATCCTCAGCAAAGACTACCAACGGCGGCGCATCCTGGCTTTTTTGGATCCCTGGGGCAATGCCCGAGGAGATGGCTACCAGTTGGTGCAAAGCCTCTTGGCTATTGGCTCAGGGGGGTGGTGGGGCAAAGGCTACGGTCTTTCTCAACAAAAGCTGTTCTACTTGCCCATCCAGTACACGGACTTCATCTTTGCGGTCTATGCGGAGGAGTTTGGCCTAGTGGGATCCCTCTTCTTCCTGGTGCTGTTGGGCTCCTATACCTGGGTGAGCTTGCGAGTCATGTGGCGCTGCCCAGATCTGCCCACTCGTCTAGTGGCCTGTGGCTGCCTGATGTTCCTGGTGGGCCAGGCCTTGCTCAACATCGGCGTGGTGAGCGGGATGCTGCCAACTACAGGGGTGCCCCTGCCTCTAGTGAGCTACGGGGGTAGCTCGATTCTCTCGGCGCTGATCATGGCGGGACTGCTGGTGCGCGCTGCCCGCGAGGTCGGCTGACCGTTTTACTCGGCAGCCAGTAGATAGAGACTTTTGGGTTCAGATGGGATCAATCGGTACGGATCCGCTTGGTTAAGCTCTCGACAGAGGCGAGCAAAAGACTGGAGACCTTCAAGGCGCTCGGTGAGCTCGCTGAGGGTATCTAGGTATTCGGCTAAAGCAGCTTGGGAAAGGTGCCAAGACTTGTCCAGCTCCTGGAAATAGGTCATCTGAAACTCGACGGAAAGATTCTTTTCTCTGAGAAAGACCTGCTCTGGCGTAAGCCCTCGATCAAATGGGGAAAGACGAGCAATGCGCTGGATGCGTTCGCTAGAGATGCGGCCAGCGAAGCCAGGAGCCTTGTACGTATAGGCCGTCCGGAGCTGAGGCCGATCTGCTGGCAAGAGAGCTGCACACCACCTTTCGCTCAGTTCCCGGAAACGAGGGACCTCGAAGTTTAGGACATCAACAGCATCTTGAAGGTACCCATGTTTAAGCAGAAGCTGGGATTCCGCCGCTAGGGAAACTGCCCAACCCTTGAGAGCAATATCGCTGAGCAATAGGCAGTGGGCCTGGCGCTCAACAGGGATCTGATGGGCTTGGTCAGAGAAAAAAATTCGGATATTTCCTGTCCTTCCTCGATGCTGTTCTCGAGGTTAAGTAGCCACGACCTCAGCTCCTTATCACCTCTCGTAGAGGCCTTAATAAAGCTATAGCAGTCTTTAAAAAGAGAGCTGACCATCCACCGCCTGGTACTGGGATCTACATCCGACGCTTCAGAAGAGTTAGCTCCCCAGGCACATTGGGCATAAAAGAGTGCAATAGCAGAAAGAGGAACGATGCAAGGTGGCTCTGGAAGAGCCAGAATCTCCTGAATTTCCTCCCTCAGCTCCTCGATCCTTTGCTCTAGGGGGTTGTCGGTTTGATTCCGCATGTCAACCCTGTTGAGCAAGAAGACCGTCAAACTGGTTTGACCTCTGAGAAACTCTACGACATCCTTTAGCTCTCTCAAGAGAGTTTCCCGTCCTTGCCAATCTGTCTGAGAGTAATCCAGTGCAACAAAGCTAAAGCACTTGCTGACATGCTCTTGGATAATCCTAAGGCTTGTTCTATCTTGAATTGAGTTTAGGCCAGGCAAGTCATAAATCTCGACCTGTAAGCCCTCAGGCAGGCCTAACAGAAAAGGATTTCTGACCGGCAGCAGCGGACACTCAACGTCTACCTGAGGGATGCCCACCTCCGCTTCATCCCTCTTCTTCCTCTTCTTTCGCCGCTCTTGGTGGTAGGCCTCCATCGTCAGCTTGAGCCGGCTGTAGATTTCTTCGTCCCTTAGGTCTTCCCACGTGCCGCATTCCCAGGTGGCTCCTTCGGTATTGTGGATAACTAGCTTGCTCCGCTCGCCGTGCCTAATCCGCAGGATCCCGGCACTCATCTCCTGGGCCTCAATAGGCACGATTTTCCGGCCAATGAGGGCGTTCACAATAGTGGATTTACCCGAAGAGGTGGTGCCAATGGTGGCAATCCGGAAGGAGGGCTTCTGTAGGCGGGCAACAGCCTCTTCGTAGACAACCCGAAAGGCCTGCAGCTTCTCCAGCAGCACAGAGCTGCTAGTGACGTCGTGGTATTCGCTGAGGATCCCGGCAGCGAGGTTGCCAAGGGTGAACAGTGACTCTCTTGCGATCCGCAGGGCTACCGAGGGATCGTAGAATCAAGCCTGTGATGCGCTCCTTCAGATAGAGTTGAAGATGACATGCCGACAGCTCTCAAGCCGCTTCGCCGGCATTATAGTCATTATAGTCCTTTCGCTAGTACCGTGGTTCGTTTTCTTCGCATTTTTCAGCGTCCTTCTTGCCAGCAATGCTGATTTAGTAGCATAAAGAAATGGCTCTAAAATGCACATAGCCGCCGGCAGTTCTGGGGTCAACAAGAGGTAGTTTGCAAATGATGGATGGCTCTTTGCAATCTTTCTTCGCCTCTGCCAGCCAGGTGGGGCTGGGAGTAGCGGTCTTCCTGGCGCTGCTAACGCTGCTGGCCTGGATACGCAACTGGCCTTGGAAGTTTTCGCTAGTGGGCTACACAGCCTTTACCTTGGTTCTAACGGCAGGCTGTTTTGCCCTGAGCCTAGGGCCCATTTTCCGCTCCCGCATCCCCGGGGCTGCTCCTTACACCACTGTCTATGACCAAGGGGCGGAGCGGGCGGTCATTGCCGTTAGCCCAGATATCACCCCGGAGCAACTGATCCTTACGCTGAAGCAGGCAGCTAGCGATCTGGCCTCCCCAGGTCGCTTCTCTACCGGCTCGCCAGTGTTTACCCTGCAGGCCCGCACTGTCATCCACCCCGAGCCGGGAGTCTCCGAGCCCTTACTTTTGGGCACGCTGCAACAGCCTTTGGGGAAACGCCTGCGCACCCCGGAAGAACAACAGCAGCAGCAAATCCACCTGGAGGAAGAGGCCTTTGCTCGGCTGCGTAGGTTAGCCCAAGCTCAGGAGGCCGCCCCGCCCTCTGAGGGGACTTTGCAAGAGCCTCCCCTGGCCCAGTCCTGAGCCCTCAGCCAGCGGCGCAGATCTTGCCCTACTTGCTCAGGGATCTCCCAGGGAAAGAGGTGGGCCACGTTGGGATAGACAATGCAGGTGCACTGAGGGAGAAGGCGGGCCGTAGCTAGGCTGCTGGCAACAGTGATGTGGCAATCCTGCTCCGCAGCCAGAATCAAAACCGGTAGGTGCAGGCGGTGCAGCTCTCCCTCGCGGTTGTAGCCCTGTCGAAGGGCAGCGCGTAGGGCTTGGCGAGCCTGAGGAGAGGTATGCAGGTAAGCCGGCAAAGCTGCCTGGGCCAGGTAGCGATAGGTTCTCGGGGTATGTCTCTGGACTAGGTAGCGGTAGAGAGAGCGGCGGCCAAAGGTGTTGATGTTCCAACTCCAGCCGGGCCAAAGCCAGTTGAGCAGCGAAGCAATGCCGGTGTTGAGCTGATCCCAAAAATCGGTAGGGGGATGGTTGCTGCGGGGACAGGCAGCGCTGGCTACTAGGATCAAGCCTTTGACCCGCTGGGGTAGGCGCAAAGCCAACTCTAGGGCTAGGATCCCGCCCAAAGACCAGCCCAGTAGCAGACACTCCTGCCAGCCCAGGCGATCCAGCAGCTCCTGCAAGTCCTCCAAGTGGGCCGACATCTCAAAGGGATCCCGTACTTGCGAACGCCCGTAGCCGCGCAGATCTGGGGCCACACAGGGGTGCATCTCCGCCACCGCCTCGGCAAAAACTTCCATGCAGTCGGCATTGCCGGGATGGCCGTGGAGCAGCAAGATGGGCAGGGAAGGGATCCCTTCTCCCCAGGCCCGGTAGTAGAGCTGAAGGCCCATAGCTTAGGCGCTGGCCACCTTTTTTGGCGTCGGCTGCAGCTTCACCCCATTGGGAATGCAGATCAGGTTCTGATCCAGGATCTGCACAAACCCCTTCGAGCGCAGGGATCCCAGCAGGCGGGTTACCGTCACGCGGGTAGCGCCAATGGCATCCCCAATCTGGGCGTGGGTTAGAGTCCAGGGGAGGTACATCCCCTGGTCGCAGGGCTGGCCGTACTCCTCGATCAACAGGTTCAGGAAGCCCCTGAGGCGGTCAATGGCTCGACGCTGGCCCAGGTTGCCTAGCCAGAGCAACTTGCGCTGCAGTTGCTGGCGGAAGCTTTCCTGAATCTTCTGGTGGAGATAGGGCCACTGTTCTAAATCCTTCCAGTAAAACCACATCACCGTGGTGCGATCGACGTGGGTACAGGCTTTTAGCTCAAAGCGCTCTGGGTGGCTCACCTCAAAGGGCACGCCAGGTGTGATAAACCCAACAAAAACTTCCCGCCGCTCTGGCGTTTGGCTGACCAGGCGCACCACCCCCTCCTGGGGGATATACACCAGTCCCGGACGGGTGGGGATGCGCACATCTTTGGGAAAGGTGCGAGAGCGGTAGTGCTCCTCAGCCCACTGGCAGAGTTCTCGCCACTCCTGAGCTTCTGTTGCCGATGCAATGGAAACTAGGGACATGGGATAGACTTCCTGTCGATTGAGCAACCTCAGGGGCTACATCGGGCTCTTCCCTCCACCAAAGACGCCATTGGCAGCCCCCACAAGAGGAAGAAGACTAGCTTTACCTTAGCTTCATAATGACCCTCAAAATTTACTGAACGACACCGTACCTCTACGGATATTGTTCGTAAGACTACACTCAATGATAACATGCTAGACTGCGCTTCTCAGGCTTTGTCTTGGCTTCCGGACGGCTGTAGGCTTGGCAGCAGAGGGCATCATGGAGGCAGCCGAGCTTGGTCGAAGGGAAGGATGGCCAGGGATGGGTGAGGGGTGGCACTGATGAACATTCTCGTCAGCAACGATGACGGCATCCAAGCGGCCGGGGTGCGGTGTTTGGCGGCAGCGCTGGCTCAGATAGGCGGGCACCAGGTAACGGTGGTCTGTCCAGATCGGGAGCGCTCGGCCACGGGCCATGCCCTAACCTTGCACAAACCTCTAAGGCTGGAGCCGGTGCGGGAGGGGTTTCCGCCAGAGGTGCAAGCTTGGGCCTGTTCAGGCACCCCTTCGGACTGCGTCAAGCTGGGTTTGGATGGCCTGCTGCAGCATCCTCCCGACTGGGTGATTTCCGGCATCAACCAGGGGGCCAACTTGGGCACCGATGTGCTCTACTCGGGCACTGTCTCAGCGGCCATGGAAGGGCTGTTGGAAGGGATCCCCAGCCTGGCAGTGAGCCTGGCCAGCTTTACCCACCAGGATTTTCAGCCGGCGGCCCAGGTGGTGCTGACCCTGCTGGAGAAGCTGAGCCTGAAGCCCCTAGAGAAGCCAATGTTGTTGAACGTCAACGTGCCGCCGCTGGGGCTAGCTGAAATACGCGGCATGGTCTTGGCCCGCCTGGCCTGGCGCAAGTACACAGATCTCTACGAGAAACGAGTAGACCCCCGCGGCAAGGCTTACTACTGGCTGGCAGGAGAGGTGGTGGAAGAGGAGGTGGATCCCTGCTCTGATGTGCGGGCAGTTGCCGAGGGCTATGTGTCGATTACGCCCCTGCAGCCAGATCTGACGGCCTACGCAGCTTTCGACAGCCTGCAGCGCTGGGGACTCTCAACCTTTGGCTCTTGAAGCTTTGGCAGTCGATCCCCTTGCCAGGGGCCAAGAGGCCTCTAGCTGGCTCGCCCTAGCCTCGTAGGACTAGGGGGAAAAGGCTGTCAGTTCCAGCAGCCGTTCTGCCACGACCTGGGGAACGGGCATCACCGACAGTCGCGTGCCCCGCCGCACCACCTCTAGCTCTGCAGGGGTAAAAGTGGCCCGCAACTGGGCCAAAGGGATCAAGCGCTCAAAGGCAGCAACGAATTGCACTCGCACCGTGTACCAGCGGGGAGCTGCAGGGGTTGACTTGGGATCGTAGTAGGGGCTGGTGGGATCAAACTGGCTGGGATCCACCACCTGGGTTTCCACGATCTCCATTAAGCCGGCTATGCCGGGAGGGTTGGCGTTGGAGTGGTAGAAAAAGGCGCGATCCCCAGGCTGCATAGCCTTCAGGTAGTTGCGGGCTTGGTAGTTGCGCACGCCGTCCCAGAGAGTTTGGCCCTCCCGCTGCAGATCCCAGATGCTGTAGACGCTGGGCTCCGATTTCATCAGCCAGTAGTTCATAGGGCTTGGGAAAAGCCGAGGTCTAGGTGCGGGCCAGGGATCCGGCCACAAAGTCCACGAAGTTTTGCAAGATCTTCAAACCAACCGGGCCGGACTTTTCCGGGTGAAACTGGGTGGCCAACACAGCGCCGCGGGCAATGGCGGCCACACAGGTTTGGCTGCCGTGCTGAGTGGTGGCGGCCACCCAGCTTGGGTCGTGGGGCACCGCGTGGTAGGAGTGAACAAAATAGACCCAGGCTTGGTCAGGGATCCCTGCCCAAAGGGGAGACTGGGGCTGGGTGAGGTGCAACTGGTTCCAGCCCATGTGGGGGATGCGCAGGCCTGGCTCTGGTCGAAAGCGTTGCACCCGTCCTGGCACGATGCCCAGCCCTGGCTCGTTTCCCTCTTCGCTGCTTTCAAACAAAACCTGCAGCCCAAGGCAGATGCCCAGGAAGGGCTGCTGCCGCTCCACTGCCGCTCGGAGGGCTTCCACAAAGCCCCGCGCCCGCAACTGCTGCATGGCTGGGTCGAAAGCCCCATCTCCCGGCAGGACGACGCCATCAAAAGCCTCTAGGCCGTCCGGCTCTGTTACTAGCTGCACCTCGGCCCCGGCCCGCTCCAGCCCTTTGCAAGCTGAATGCAAGTTGCCGGCATCATAGTCGATCACCGCCAGGCGCACGGCTTTCATGGATCCTTATCAAGGGCCTATCAGTAGAGTGGTTCTATGGCAGTCGCAGCACCTACGGAAGAGCTGACCCCCTCCGCTCAGCTTGGCTGGCCGAAGGCTGCCTACCTGCACATCCCCTTCTGTCGGCAGCGCTGCCACTACTGCGATTTTGCCACTGGCCTGGGCACCCGCGAGCTCATAGAAACCTATGTGCAGAGGCTCTGCCAGGAGATCGGTGGCGCCTATCGCTACCGCCATTTGGCCGGGGATCCCCAACCCTTGACCAGCATTTTTTTCGGCGGCGGCACTCCCTCCCTGCTGACGGTGGAGCAATTGGGCCGGATCTTGGCTCAACTTAGGGAGCGGATCCCGTTTCATCCCGACTGCGAGATTTCGCTTGAGGCCAACCCCGGCACCTTGACGCGGGAGCAGTTGGCGGGCTACCGGGACCTGGGGGTCAACCGCATTAGCTTGGGAGCCCAGGCGTTTCAGGCAGAGCTGCTGGCCGCCTGCGGTCGCCTACACGGAGTGGAAGCAATTTATGAAGCTGTGGCCGACTTGAAGGCGGTGGGCTTTGAGAACTTCAACCTGGACTTGATCTTCGGGCTGCCCTACCAAACTTTGGAACATTGGCAGGAGTCCCTGCAAGCTGTTCTTGAAATCAACCCGGCCCACGTCTCCGTTTACGATCTCACCCTCGAGCCCGAAACTCGCTTTGGCCGGCTGTACCGGCCGGGGGAGGCGCCCCTGCCCAGCGAAGAGGCGACCGTTGAAATGTACTTGATGGCCCGGCGTCTCCTCACCCAGGCAGGCTATATCCACTACGAGATCTCCAATTTTGCCCGCCCTGGGTATGCCTGTCGCCACAACCGGGTGTACTGGGAAAATCGCCCCTACTTTGGCTTTGGCATGGGATCTGTCGGCTACGAAGGGGGGCGGCGCATTCACCAGCCGAGGACTCTCCACAAGTATTTTGAACAGGTCAAAGCCCAAGTTCACCCCCTCCCGCCGCCAGCTTCTCTAGAAGAAACCTGGATGGATACGGTGATGTTGGGGCTGCGCCTCCAGGAAGGGCTGGATTTGGCAACTTTACAGGAGCGCTTTGGCAGCAGGAGGGTAGAGCAGGCTCTGCAGAGGCTGGATCCCTACTTTGAAAAAGGTTGGGCCAGTTGCGAAGGGGGACGGCTACGGCTAGTCCCGCCCGAGGGCTGGCTGTTTTCCAACGAGATTATTGA